>WALG01000042.1 GCA_015522955.1 DHVE2 group archaeon | reverse complement strand
GGAATATTCAAGTCCAAAAATATATATCCAAGTATCTTTTACACATATATATCCGGGGGTGAAAAAATGCTCACTTACAAACTGGAAGCCGAAGCGGATCTCTTGGAGAGGCATGTAAAGGTTCTCAAATACGTGATGATGCATCAACCAGTTGGTATAATAAAACTTTCAAAATTGCTGAATATGCCTGAGCATAAGATAAGATATTCCCTGAGGCTTCTGGAGCAGGAAGGGCTGGTCACAGCATCTCCTGCTGGAGCAAAGGCCACGGATGAAGCCAAAAAGGAATTGGAAAATCTCACTCAAGTCCTCAACAGAATAATCCAAAAATCCAGGGATATAATGAAAGAAATTGAGGATATAGGAAATGGGAATCTATAGTTCCATGGTATCTCCTCTTTTGGGTCCATAGGAGATTATGGTAACCTTTGCCCCCGTATTTTTCTCTATTAATTCCACATAATTTCTGAAACTGTTATCCTCAAGATTTTTCCATCCTGGCATGGTAATATATTTGACTTTGCATCTCTCCACATAAGGTGGTGGGTATGGATAGATGCGTCCATCGCAAAGGTACTCCATTGCCACAGAGACCTGAGGAAGTTCAGAGAGCACGTCTGCCTTGGTGAGTGCAATCTCATCCACATCGTTTATTCGAGTTGCATATCTCAGCATGGGAAGATCGAGCCACCCAACGCGCCTTGGTCTGCCAGTGGTTGCACCATACTCTTTGCCCTTCTCTCTGAGCATATCTGCAAACTCTCCATGCAGTTCGGTTGGAAATGGCCCCTCGCCCACGCGTGTTGTATAGACCTTTGCCACCCCTAAAATACGGTCAATTCTGCGAAATGGTATTCCAAGACCGGGCGAGATGCCCAGGGCCGAGGTATGAGATGAGGTCACATAAGGATATGTGCCGAAATCGATGTCCAGCATAAATCCCTGAGCACCCTCAAACAGCACACTCTTCCCCGAATCCATGGCATTGAGGAGGTACATCTCCGTATCAACTATCTGCTCTTTAAATTCCAGACCTATGGAGTGAAGTTCCACTGCCATCTTTTTCAGTTCTTTTTCCTCTCTTTTCAGATCCCAGAGCATGGAGATGAGTGTGAGTTTTTTGAACACGAGGTCCCTGTCCAGGAGGTCAGCGACCCTTATCCCCACCCTCTTTACCTTTGTTTCGTAGGCGGGACCTATACCTCTCTTTGTTGTTCCTATATTTCTTTTCCTCTCCTCAATGGCATCCATCTCTCTGTGAAGTGGAGTTACCACGTGAGCCTTGGAACTTATGAAAATCTCTGTTTTGAAGCCCTCATCACGGAGAAAAGAGACCTCATCTCTGAGTGTTATGGGATCTATAACCATCCCGTTGCCCAAGACCCCAATCTTCCCTTGAAGTACACCACTGGGCACAAGATGCAGTTTGTAATCTTTCCCATTGTGTATTACCGTATGTCCGGCGTTGCTTCCTCCGCAGTATCTGGCTATTATATTAAATCTTGGAGAAAGATAATCTACGATTTTCCCCTTACCCTCATCACCGAATTGCAGACCTATGACCGCAAGGTTCATCTCCTCACCAATTCCTAAAGGCGAAGGGAGTATTATAATTTTACCTTGAAAAATGGTTATATCTGTTCAAATAAAATTTAAATCTTCTTAGGTTTAACAGTGGGAAAAGATTATGATTTAAAGGGAGTAATTTAACACAGGCTTGTTAATATCTGTCAAGAAAAATTTAAAAAGGTGTTCACCATCACCCAATACCCGAAATATTTAAATAGAGTAGTTGAGTAAGAGTATGTTGCTGCTGGGAGTGAGTTCAATTGAGCATAGAGAGCATGGACGTGGAAAGCCCGGAGTTCGTGGTTACAATTGACACACTGGCACGGGCAATACAGAACGGTTTAAGCAGGCCAAGGAGGAGGCTTAGTTTAGAGGAGGCCATGATGACTGCAGAACATGTTCTCAACTTTTTCGGGTATGGCGACAGAATTATAGACAATATGCTTGAGCCTGAAGACAGGGATACTTTTTACATTCTCGAGGACCTTGGACTTTTAAAAACAGAGCGCGAGGAAACGACACTCTGGGATGGCAGAGAATGGCGAATTCATTATTGGCTGCTTAACAAGGAGAGGATTGTGGAACTGGCTACACAGGGCAAGAAGGTTGAGGAAAAGGAGGAGACCATAGAAGATATTTATAAGGAACTTCCAGAGGATATCTGGATGCATAGTTAGGTGGTTTTATGCATATTGCAGTGGTCATCCAGGATAGATGCCAGTTTAAAAAATGCAACTATGAATGTCGTACATACTGCCCTCCAGTGAGGATGGGGATAGATGTTGTGGTGATAACGGAGAAGGGATATCCCCGTATTGTCGAGGAACTCTGTGAAGGTTGTGGAATATGCGTGCACAAATGCCCCTTTGAGGCGGTAAAAATAATAGGGCTTCCGGAGGAACTTCAGGAGGACCTTGTGCATCAGTATGGTGAGAATGGGTTTCGACTTTACAGGTTACCCACGGTCCAGAGTGGAAAGGTTATAGGTCTTCTCGGGCCCAACGGAGTGGGGAAAACCACCGCGCTTAAAATTCTCTCGGGTGAGGTTATTCCCAATCTCGGTGATTTTAATACCGCACCCTCCTGGGATCGCGTGATTGAGCATTTCTCGGGGACGGTGATGGCTGATTATTTTTTAAAACTCAGGGACGGGGATATAAGAACTGCACTTAAGCCCCAGTATGTGGATAAGATACCCCGTGTGTTCTCGGGAAGGGTTAAGGACTTGCTTGCCAATGTTGATGCCTCAAGGGTAGATGAAGTGGCATCTATGCTTGATATAGAAAAATCGCTAAATCGTGATGTGGATAAATTGAGCGGTGGAGAACTCCAGAGTGTGGCCATTGCAGCAACGTTGCTCAAGGATGCGGATGTTTATTTCTTTGATGAGCCCTCCTCCTATCTTGATATTTCCCAGAGGTTAAAGATAGCATCCATTATTAAGAATCTTGCGGAAAAGAAGATTGTATTTGTGGTTGAGCATGACCTTGCCATCCTTGATTTTCTGGCTGATGCAACTCATATTCTCTATGGCAGTGAAGGGGCCTATGGAATAGTCTCGCAGGTTCGGGCAACAAGAAATGCCATAAACTCGTATTTGCAGGGGTATCTGAGGGAGGAAAACATAAGATTTCGTGAATGGAAGATAGAGTTTGTTGAACATCCTCCCAAAAAGAGGATGGATTTGCCCATATTGGTATCCTGGCCATATATAAAGAAGAGATACGAGGATTTCATACTTGAGGTACAGCCTGGAGAGATAAAGATTGGTGAGGTTATAGGTGTTGTTGGCCCCAATGCTACTGGGAAAACCACGTTTGTGAAGATTCTTGCAGGAGTCTTAAAGCCTGATGAGGGTTCGATAGAAAATGAGGTTAAGGTGAGTTACAAGCCACAGTATATAAAGCCTCAGTTTGAGGGCACCGTGGAGGAATTGCTGTATGTAACCCTGAAGGATAAAATGAGCAACGGATTTTTCAAGGCGGAGGTGATGCATCCCCTGAACATTCGACACATTATGAGCAAGGAGGTTCAGGATTTATCAGGGGGTGAGATGCAGCAACTGGCCATAGCGCTCTGTCTTGGAAGAGACGCGGACCTATACCTTCTGGATGAGCCTTCAGCCTATCTTGACAGTAATCAGCGTATGATTGCAGCGAAGGTAATACGCCGCGTGATGGAAAACACGGGTAAGAGTGCGCTTGTGGTGGATCATGATGTATATTTCATAGACATTATTGCGGATAATATCATGGTCTTTGAAGGTGAGCCCGCGGTACATGGCGTGGGAAAAGGCCCTTATAATATGCGGAACGGGATGAACGAATTTTTGCAGGGTGTGGGTATAACCTTCCGAAGGGATAAAGAGTCCCGCAGGCCACGGATTAACACGCCGGGGAGTTATACAGATAGGGAACAGAAGGCGAGGGGAGAGTACTATTATGCGTGAAATGTTTGTTGGACACTGGGCAGAGATGCAATGGTACATAACTAAGATAAGGAGATAAATTTTTATTCGAGGCATTCATATATCAACTGATGCTCAGTCTGATAAGAAAAAGAACAGGTGACTACGTTCTGTACGACCGTAAGAAGATAGTTAATGCCATAAAGAAAGCCTTTCTGGAGACGGGAGAGGTTGGAAACCCAGAGGAGGTGGCCGAGGAACTTTCAAAAATTGTGGAGGAGAGAATAAAAAAGTATGAGGTTCCAACGGTGGAGCAGATTCAGGATGAGGTTGAAAAGGTTCTGATGGAGAGGAAATATGTTGCCACAGCCCGTGCCTATATCGTTTATCGGGATAGCAGAAAGAAGATTAGGGAAGCCAAGCAGATAATGGGCATAAAGGATGATTTGAAACTAACTCTCAACGCAATAAAGGTTCTGGAGGCAAGGTATCTTCTCAAGGATGAGAATGGTAATATAATTGAAACTCCCCGGCAAATGTTCTGGCGTGTGGCTAGATATATCGCCCTTATAGATTCACTCTATCTTGAGGAAGTATTTGATATCAGTGGCAAGCAAAAGATAAGGACTGTGGAGCAAAGAGACTACTTACCGAGAATAGATTTGAGCATATACGAGATGGAGATGCTGAGGCGTGCATACCGTAGACTCAACAGGAATGGGCATATGAAAGTCTCATTTTTTGATTTTCTTCGTATTCTGGATGAAAAATGGAGCGAGATTGGGGAGGTGGCAAGGGAGTTCTATGACCTCATGGTATCCAGAAGATTCATCCCCAACTCACCCACGCTGATGAATGCGAACACGAAGTTGGGTCAGTTAAGTGCGTGTTTTGTGCTTCCAGTATCTGACAGCATAGAGGGGATATTCGATGCAGTGAAGTATGCGGCGATGATACACAAGAGTGGAGGAGGCACAGGTTTTTCATTTTCTCGATTAAGGCCGAAGGGAGATGTGGTAGCGAGCACGATGGGAGTAGCGTCAGGGCCTCTCAGTTTCATGCGAGTATTTGATGCAGCGACGGACGTAATAAAGCAGGGAGGTAAGAGAAGGGGGGCGAATATGGGAGTGCTGAATGTGCATCATCCGGACATATTAGATT
>WALG01000041.1 GCA_015522955.1 DHVE2 group archaeon | reverse complement strand
TAGTGGGCCCGCCCGGGTTTGAACCGGGGATCTTCGCCTTGTAAGGGCGACGTCATAACCACTAGACCACGGGCCCCATTTTGATGTATATGTAACCTATATTTAGAGTTTATCCCCCACCTACAAAAGTTTAATTAGCATGCGAGATTATGGCCCACCTGGTGAGTATGGTGTATGTAATATTCAAATTCAAGAGTGGAGATAAAAAAATCGAGGGACTATATGCGAATGATGTGGTTAGCAGGCAGAGCATAATAAAAAGAGATGCAAAGAGTCTCTCTCTGGATGGCTCCGAGATATATGTGCTTGTAGAAGGCAGCGAGGAGGGCATCCAAAATGCCAGGAAAATTGCAGGTGAATATGAAATGAGGGGAGAGGAAGCCATAAAAATATACCAGTTGATAAAAAAATCTGAAGATGAAGCATCTCTGGGTATGGGGGCAATCTTCGGATGATGCATCTCATCCTGGCGGATAGCGAAATAGAACTCGTGCCCCAAGCAATTCAGGGGCATCCGGCAGTGGTTAAGCATGCAAAGATTAGAAAAAAGAAACCGTCACAAATGCTCTTGGACGCATCCTACCATCATCAGGCTATAAGGAGTAAATATCCTGCAGAGGCAGAGAGGAGAGGACGTCCTGATATAGCACATTTTGTGCTTTTAAATGCTCAGGAGTCCATACTCAATCATGAAGGTTTGTTAAAGGTTTATCTCCATACCCGCAACAACGATGTTATAAAAATTGCGCCGGAAACCAGATTACCCAAAGCCTACCACAGATTTGTAGGCCTTATTGAGCATGTCTTCCAGAACAAATACGTACCTGATAAAGAGAAACCCCTCCTTGTGCTCGAAAAAATGAGCCTTCAGGCCGTAGCAAAGGAGTGTGGTGGCAAGATAATCGTTCTCTCAGAAAAGGGAAGAAAAATAAATCTGAGAGAATATGAGATTCCAAGAGATGTAACCTTCATTGTTGGAGGTTTTTCCAGCGGTGATTTTCTGAGTAATATTGATTTTGCTGATGATATAATATCTATGTATCATGAAACTCTCATGGCATGGGTAACAGTTTATGAACTTATAGCAGAATATGAAAGGAGATATCTGGAGGAGGTGAAATAGTGGAATTAAAGGCAAATGTGCAGATAGGAAAAAGCGGAATTACCCCGGAAATCATAGAGGAACTAAAGATGCAACTCAAAAAGAGAAAAATTGTAAAAATAAAATTTCTGAAAAATGCAGATAGAGAGAATTTCAAGGAAAAAGCAGAGTTTATAGCAAAGAGTGCCAATGCAGAACTGGTGGAGATTCGGGGATTCACCATTGTACTGAGAAAAAGATGATTCATAAAAATTAAATAAATCTATTGCATCGCATTTCAAGATGAATAGAAATCTTCGAGCCATAAAATGGTTCCTTAAAAGTTATCTAGATTACGATCGTCCTGTGTATGGTTCATTCAAGGTAACTCACCGGTGCAACATGAGGTGCCCATTTTGTAATGTGTGGCGTGATAGAACCCCGGATCTTCCCACAAAAGATGTTTTCAAAATAATAGATAGACTGGCAGATTCTACAGTGACGGTGCTCAGTCTGGAGGGTGGAGAGCCCACGCTTCGCAAAGATATACTGGATATAGCGAAATACGCCCATGATCGTTCCTTCTACCTTTTTATGACTACCAACGGCACTTTTCTTCATAAATTACCACTGGAGGAGTTTGCAAAGTATCTTGACTTTCTGCACGTATCCATCGATGAGGGTCATAATAACCTGTATCTCTTCGATGAACTCAAAAAATATACGCCACGGATAAAGATAACAGTGCAGACAGTTGTCACGAAGAATGACATAAAGGCCATGAGATGGAAGGTAGAGAAAGCTCACGAGGCTGGTGCAAGAATTCTTCTTATGCCAGCGGTGGCACTTCCCGGGGCTGTTAATATGTCCCCAGATAAAAAGGAGATTCACGATGAACTTGTTTCCCTGAAGAAGGAATTTGGGAGCACCATAGTTACCAGTGAGGCTTTTATTGATAGCCTTGTGAATCATTACACATGCAAATCCTTCTCTGTGATGATTGAAGCAAATGGAGATATTGTGTATCCCTGCAGCGTGATAGGGTGGAAAGTAGGCAATCTTCTTGAGAAACCGCTTGAGGAGATACTTCTCTCTCCTGAGGCAAAGAAGGCTAGAGAGACCATGTATAAATGTCGCAGAGAATGCATGCTGTATCTCCACGCGGAGACCTCGCAGTTCAACAACATTTTTAACCTTGGAAAATATGCCTTAAGCACCATTGAGGGCTACATGAGGCGATAGAATGGTAGTGGGAGTGATTCTGGCGGGAGGATATGGTAAAAGACTGAAACCGCTCACGGAGATGGTACCCAAACCCCTTGTGGAGATAAAAGATAATTACACCATACTGGACCGCCAGTTGTTGAGTTTAAAATATGCAGGAATAAATGAGGTGTATCTCCTTGTGGGCTATCTCTGGGAGAAAATTAAGGATAGATACGGAGATTCATGGAACAATTTGCAGATTCATTATCTTGTAGAGAATAAACCTCAGGGCACGCTGTACGCGCTCAGCAATTGCTTCTCCATGCTAAGTGAAGACAGCGTGGTGATGAATGGAGATGTGGTGAGCGATTTTAATATTAAGAAAATGATAAAAAGGGGTGAAGAAAATAAGGATGCGCTCCTTCTTATCGCTGTGACTAAAATGCGTTCTCCCTACGGGATAATTGAGTTCAGGGATGATCTAATTCTATCGTTTAGAGAGAAACCTATACTGGATCATTATATCAACGCTGGACTATATTACGTTAAAAAAGAGGCATATCCATATTTTCAGATGGAGTATAGAGACAGAGCGGTGGAACGCACAGTGTTTCCCAGAATTGCGGAGATGCGCCGAGCATTCGTATATCGCGAGGATGACATCTTCTGGCAGAGTGTGGACAGCCTGAAGGACTTGGAGAAAGTGCGGAAAGAGTACGAAAATCGTGAGGATACCCCATGGGGCTACAGAAAAGAAAAGGCTCTCTTTGAGGGAAAAGAGGGCATAGAACTCTACATCAAAAAGGGATATGTGCCCTGTGAGTTCTGTGCAGATAAAGATTCCTATCTTGTGGTTTCCGATGGAGAAGGCAAACTTTCAGATAATTCAGATAGTATACCACTGGAAAAGGGAAAAAGGATTTTTATTAATAAGGGATACTGTGGAAAAATAATTGCTTCAGAGAATCTGCGGGTGTACCTTATTCCCAAATAATTTACCAGTCCAGAAAAACCCGGAGATCATATTTTCTCGCAAGTTTCATAGATTTCATTTTCACGGTATTGTAATCACCTTGATTTATTCTCTCTTTCAGAAATTCTGGCAGATGCATACCCCGCTTCCATCTGAATTTGTCCACTATTACATAGTTTACTCCAATGCGATTCAGGCGATGCATTATTTTCTCCAGGTCCGTAACTTCTGGTATCACAGGACCCACAAAAGCATAGGTTATCGCGTGGCCTTTAAATTCCTCCAGAACCTGAAGTCTATCCTCTGCAGTCGATGAGTTTGGTTCAATTCTCCTTCGCATGTATTCATCCAGAGTGGTAATCGTTACCCCTACGTGTGCCTCATTAAAATCCTTTATTATGTCCAGATCCCTTGTGATAAGCGAGGATTTTGTGAGTATTGAAATAGGCACATTATGAGATTTTAAAACTTCAAGACATTGCCTTGTTATTTCATATTTTTTCTCTGCGGGTTGATAGGCATCGGTAACAGTCCCTACGCTCACAAACCCTTTCTTTCTACGTAATTCTTTGTTGAGTATCGTGGCAATGTTTCTTTTTACATAAACAATATTCCTCCACTCTTCAATGGGCATATGAGTAACATGAGGCGCATAGCAGTATACACACTGGTGCTCGCATCCGCGGTAGGGATTAAGGGCGTAATCGGTGTTACTCAGTTTTGATTCTGAGAGTGCAATTTTAACAAATATCTCAACGTATTTCAAAATCCTCAAGCCTCCTCTGATGTTTCAGATCTCTGAGCAGGTGGGAGCCTTCAAACCAGTATCTACGAGGGATATGGAATAAAGACAGGGCATACTCTATGGCCCCTTTTTCTTCCTGAAATACTCTGGATTTTCCATGGATAGCATTTCTAACATTCTCCCTTACATGCCACACACCCACAGGCATCAAATAATCCGGCTGTGCTTCACGAAGTACAATTACCATAGCCTGTTTTCCTATGTCAAGTAGTTTCTCGCTCACTGCAAGTCTGGCAGCATAATAGCAGCCGCCAATCTCTGCATATTCTCTGCGCCCTTCATAATACTCATGGCTGGAGACCATGAAAATTCGAGTTCCATAGGGATTCCACAGGGTACCGGGATACCATGCCTCAACGAGTTCGTAACTCCATGCTCTTGGGAGGAAAATAACGGCAAAGAGATTTCCCATTTTATGGGATACGAAAACCATACTTTCATCGATAATTGGATTCTCTTTCACACGTGCAACAAGACGCTTGGATATGGTATCATCCACCGCTGTGATGCTCCATCTTGTTGGCACTATTTTGCGCTCTATCCCCATAGTCCCCATGCTAAATGATTTTTGGATGAGAGAGATACGAACTCCCTCGTTATAGAGTTTTATGATTGCGTCTTCTGCCTTTAATTCATCGTAGTAAACCCTCTCAAGGCGTGGATTCACCTTCACATTCCCGTGATCCATTTTTTTGATAGGTGCCGTAGGACCATAGGGCTGCACTTCGCTGCCAATGATTACGCGTCCCCTAGGTAATCTTTCGAATATGGTTTCCGTATCTACATGTTTTTCGCTCATACTGAGTTCCTGGAGGTCAATAAGAAAATAATCCGGGTCCCTGGCGGCATGCACATCTACCTTTTTCATGCCACGTATTAGAGATGTCCTCATATCCACAAAATTATGAATGTCCATATCGAGCCATGTCTCTGGGATATCCATATACTCTGTATTCCCAATTTCGGGAGGTATCAGAGGACCAACATTCACCTTGGGATAGCCATACCTTCCCACAAAAACTCCGGGTGGTGAGGAGCCATAAATTTCTCTCTTCATCGCCCCTTTCTTTCTTAGGAGAGAGTAATATCTAACTAGGAGGGGACATTCCTTCTTGCCACATAACATCTTGGTTCCCTTGCAAATCGCACATATGCCGCTCTTTGCAAGTTGCTCGACAAGTTTTTCTCTTTTTTTCACAGATTAAAACTATGCATGGAGGAATTTAAAACTTTTCACAGATGAAAATACTGTGCAATGCCGTCTAGAATATACTGAACTGCAAAAGCAGTTACTAAAAGACCCATAACGCGGGTAAATGCCCTTGAGCCTTTTTCACCCATTACCCGCATAATGTAACGAGAACCCCAGAATATGAGCGCAGTGATAACTACTACAATAAAAACGGAAACTATGATTTCAGGCACATGATTGGGATACTTTCCCATAAGTATGATTACCAGAGAAATTGCACCAGGTCCTGCTAACATGGGTGTGCCCAACGGGACTATACCGATGTCTCCTACTTCCTCGTGCAATGCTGTTTTCTTCCCTGTGCTCCTTGGCTTATCTCCCTCCTTTACCATTTCCATACTCACAATTAGCATCAGAAGGCCACCTGCTATCATGAGAGCCTCTATGGATATGCCCATAAAATCAAGAATGTAGATGCCTGCAAAGGCAAAGAATATCAGGAGAAGAAGAGAAGTTAAAAAAGCCTCTTTTATCACACCATTCTTCTGCTTCTCACTAAGTCCAGAGGTTAGAGACATATAGAGGGGAAGAGCCGCAAATGGGTCTATTACTGCAAAGAGGGGCACGAATATATGAAGAAAAGCGTTCCAGTCCATCCATAACCCCTTAGGATGATATCTCCTTGGATAGAGTCTCCAGTTTGCCCATAATCATATAGACCATCGTTCTACCATGCACAGGTATGTTTGGGTCATTTGCAATCTCATCCAGGGCAAATATAGCACTTGCAATCCGCACATCTAAGGCATTATCGCCCTTGGTAAGAACTTCTTTGGCACGGGATATTCCCTTTCTTATGTTGCGAGGCAGAGATGTATCCTCCGCCAATTCTTCCATCATCTCAACTATCTCCCTATAGAGCGTATCTTTATTCGACATCTTCATCACCTCATTCAAATTTTATTCCTCTTTCCTTGTAGGTGTTTATTACCATCATCGTTTCAGTTTTAAGAACCCCTTTTATTTGGGGAAGTTTGGATATTATAAATTCCTTCAATTCTCCATATGAGGGAAACTTGACCTTCAGCATTATATCAAACTCTCCTGTCACAAGAAATATATCTTCCACAGTATTGAAGTCCTTAATCTCACCCGCGAAATCATTTATACTTTTTGTATCTACTTTAACTCCTATCAAAGCAGTTACGATGTGTCTATCTTCGAAGTACTGGTCCATTATGACATCCTTGTCATCCATATAAACCACCTGTCCATAAATATCCATTCACGTATTTATAATTTTAGAAGAAGGGCAAGAAATCAAAAAACGCAGCACATCTCTTTTTTTATCATAGGCACTCCTTTTTCCGTGGCATATTTTAGTGTGTGGAGCGATGGTAACACTATACCCCGAAAATTCAGATCTACTGCCAGTTTCTCAAGTTTGTGCATATTTCGCGGTCTCATGCAACCCAGAGTTATTCGTGCACTTTCTATGTTCTCCGCTGCATATCTTGCGACTTCCATGGCATCCTCCTCTCTGACGACAACGTTCTCCATGGGTGTTCCCTTGGTAGGTATGAGTACGAGAAGTACGAGATTTGAAAAATTATGAAGCGTAGCAATGAAATCTATTACCTTTTTTTCGCCTCTCAACTCTCCAAAATGGAGACCTATGATGAGATGTGGACTATATTCAAGTCCAGAAGCATCGAGAAGTTCAAGGGCATGAAAATAGTCCTGTGCCCCATTCCTCAAACCAAATACCTCGTGTATGGTATCATCACTGCCCACAACATCGAAAGATATGTGACTTGGTCTCATCCTTCTTAAATACTGTAAATCCCTCTCATCAATCAATCCAGTATGCACGTTGACCCTGAGACCATAATTTTCTATGATGTACCTCACTGCCTCTGCATATTTTTCCAGAGGTACGCGACCCTCTAGTGTAGAGCCTCCACTTAGCAAAAACCCATTTATGCGCTTTGCATTTCTCTTTGCAAAATCTAAAAGTTCTTTAGGGCTATGAACTGGTATCATATGCTGCAGATACTTCCCCATGCAGTGTTTGCATCTGAGGGCGCAGAATGACCCGGTCACGGAAATCGAGGGAAATCTCTCTCCAGGGTAATAGGCATACACAAGGGAGTATATCCAGTGCCATAGATATTGGTTTTGGTTTTCTTCGTGGATGATTTTTCATTCCATAAACCTTAGAGTACCTGCCTTTATTTTCTTGAATCCATTCTCCGTGCTTATGATAAGAAATCCATTTTCATCAATATCCATGGCCACCCCCACAGTGCCATCATCTTCTATCACAACTTTTCTACCCAGTGTACACTGATATTTTCTCCATTCCTCCAGAATGGTTTTCGATGTTAGAGAAAGGGTATTTTCAAGAAGTTCAAGAATTAGCATCAGGAGTTTTTCCTTATTCACCATGGGCAAATTGGTGGCAATTTCTTTCAGTTCTGGGGGTATCTCATTTTGAAGATTTACCCCTATGCCAAGAAGCACATGGGTATCATATATTTCCCCAAGAATTCCTGCCACCTTTTTTCCCTCAACGAGGATATCATTGGGCCATTTTAAGCAGCATTTCACGCCCAGATTATCTAGGGCCTTTGCAACAACCACAGAAGCAAGGAGTGGTAGGATATGTGCATTCTTCTCGGATTTCAAAATAACAGTCATCCAGAGACCACCTACAGGAGATATCCATTTTCTACCTCTTCTTCCCCTGCCATTCCGCTGTTCCTCTGCTACAATAACCACATTCTCTCGCAGTAGCATTCTTCCTATATCTTGGGTGGAAGTTACCGAGTCAAAGTGAAGCACCTGAAAGTTCATAATCCTAAATTCCTCTCACCCTATTCAAAACTTTTCATGAAGAAGCGAGGCTCGTGAACCAATTTCCACAGGTATCACATGATATTCCTTCAGAATGTCCTCTTTGCAATGGCCCACAACGATTGCCGCATTACCTATAAGGCAGGGTGCTGCATTTTTGCATTCCTCTATGAAATTTTTCACCTCCTCACTTACAAGTTTTGTACGGAACGAGAAATCTCTACCTATCTTTACTGCATTACTTAAAGTTGGCTCTTTCAGAAATTTTTCCATGGCTCTATGTCCCTCTTTTTTTATCTTTTTTTTCCATTCTCTATCTTCAAGCACCTTGCTTGTACGCATCTCCCCCTCAAATATCACCAGCAGAATTTTCTCGTTTACAGGTAACCGGTCTACAATTCCATAGGGTTGAATTCCCTCACGGAGTCTCAAGGTGGCACCTCCCTCGTACTGTGATGCCACATCCCCAAGGCCACTATGCATCTGAATCTCGGCAAGATGTGCAATGCGTGCCCCCTCCAAATATGTTTTCCCCTGATGCCCGGCAATGGCAAGGGCTGTGCTGAGGGCAGCGGCTGCACTCATTCCAAATCCGTGGGAGACCGGTAACTCCACGATGCTCTCTATTCTTCCTGAGAACCCCATGCTCTTAGCCACCAGTTCTTGAATGCTTCCCTTCGCCACTCTTCCATTTATTCGTACCTCTAATCCTTCTCCGGGATAAACTTCGGTAACAACTCCCCTGGAAACGCATATACCTACACCCCGGGAACCTCGTCTCTCAGGGATGCGATGCTCATCCTTTATCTCGAAAAATAGAGTTACACTTCCAGGAGAGAACGCTTTCATAATGAGTCCACCATAATCTCCACTATTCTTTTCGCAATTTGCTCCTTGGTACCCTCTACCTTCTCAAAATCCTCATCACTGAAAATTATAACCGCTTTGCTTGTATCTCTCTTCACATCTTCGATTAGATTCGCAATAATCATATCCAGTCCGTATTCTTTCATGCGCTCTCTGGCTCTTCTGATTAGAGTCTCGTAGGACACTTTGCTCTCAGCCTTGAAACCCACCAAAAAACCCTGATACTTCTTCCGCAACTCCCGCAAAAGTTTTGGATTTTCCTCGTATTCTACATTTCTGAAATCCTGCAGGGATTTTATTTTTCCCTCCACCTTCACTGGGCGGTAATCGGGAAGTGCTGCAGGTACTATGATGGCCTCATAATCTAAAAATTCCTCTATTCTATTCATTAAATCTTGAATGCCTCCAAAACTCTCATACGGGATATAATCCGGGATGCTTGCAGAATGGCCTGCCATCAGCAGTTTTACATGAGCACCATAATAATAGGCGTATTTTGAAATTTCCACGGCAGTTTTTCCTGTGGCCAGGTTGGTAAGTATCCTGAAATCATCTATTTTCTCATAGCCAGCGCCTCCTATGATAAGAATTCTTTTTCCTCTCAGTTCTGAATGCAGAGTATGCATTACCTCTGCTGCAATTCTCTCCCGTGTGGGCATCTTAAGTTTTCCCTCCTCCTCTTCAGGTATCAAAAATTTCGCATATCTCTTCAATTTTTCAATATTCTCCTGCAAAATTGGATTTTTCCACATCCGCATATCCATGGTTGGCACAAACATGCATTTATGGAGATTTGCAAGGATCAGGGTGCTTACAGCATCATCTGCAATGCCGCAGGAGGCTTTGGAAATTATGTCGGCGGTGCTGGGGGCCACAAGAATAAGGTCAAACTCGTACAGATGCTCATCCATGCCCGTAAGTTCCACCACCACCTCTTTTCCCGTGGCGAATTTGAGGGAATCTATACCGACAAATTTAAAGGCATTGTTTGTGGCATAAGGTTGCACTTCCGCTCCGTGTCTTATAAGTTCCCTCGCAATCTTAACACTCTCCACAGCGGCAATGCCCCCTGTAACGCATAACGCGATCCTCTTCCCGTCCAAAAGATTGCTCTTTGCCCCTTTTATTGCCAGAGAGGGATGCATAATTGGTTAATCAATAGGTGGAATATAAATCCTTGGCTTTTTCAATTTTCACAAAATGGCCCATTCTTTCTCCTACCATCTCATAATCCTCTATAATATTCTCACCCCTCAAAATCACGGTGTGGGGGAATATGGCCTTAAACCCCTCATAGGGAGTCCACCCACACTTATAGTGTAAATCCTCACCCTTTATCTTTCTAACATCTGAAAGGTTCACAGCAATAAGGTCTGCATCGTAGCCCATCTCAATTTTTCCCTTCTTCAAGGATAGTAACTGGGCTGGCTTTTCCATGAGCACTTGAATCATTCGCTGTAGAGGAATCTTTTCATACTTCATGAGGTAGAGGAAGATGGGCACATAGGTTTCCACCTCGGGTATCCCTGCAGGGGCAACTTCGAAATCTTCATCTTTTTCTTCTTCTGTATGGGGTGCATGGTCGCTGGCCACAATATCAATCCTTCCTTGAAGAAGTGCATCCCATAACTTCTCAGTTTGCCATTTTGCCCTGAGAGGCGGGTTTACTTTACCCTTGGCACCTAAAGGCATATCCTGGTGCAGAAAAAGGTGATGGGGTGTAACCTCGCATGTAAACCCTCCAATTCTGCAAAGGTCCACTGTATCTATACCACTCACATGGGCGATGTGAAATTTTCCCTGATCTAAAATGCTTCTCACGGCATCCGCTTCGCATCTTTCGGGTCTGGCAAGGTCATGGTCTCTGAGATTATGGCTCTCCTTCCTTATGCATGAGTCAAGTTCTGCATGGACGGAGATGAAAGAGTTCTCCGGTACGGATACATTTTCACCTGCCTCCACACCTGTGGTCTCTCCCATATACCATTTGAATGCAGCGTTCAGAGACACAAGATTTTTCGCCCTTTCTGTTAGCATAATATACAGAGAAAAATCTACATTGCTTCTTGTCTTAACGCGATTCAATTTATCCAGAAAAGTCTCGGCATCCACCACATTGGGGCGGGTATTGGGCATGTCCATAACAAAGGTTACTCCACCATATGCCGCTGCCATGCTCCCAGTGTAAAAATCTTCTTTGTACTCGTAGCCCGGTTCACGAAAGTGCACATGCAAATCCAGTGCGCCAGGGAGAATCAGTCCTCTTATCTTTTTTGCACCTTCCACGTGCTTCTTTATTCTTTTGATTCTTCCCTCTTCTATCTCAATTCCACCCTCGATTATTTCACCCCGGTAGTAGAACTTGCCTTCAATCTTCAATTTCTTTCCTCCTTATCTTACCCCGCGGTTCTTCCTCTTCGAAAATCTCGGCGGAAAATCTGTATATTTTGGTATTTTCGTCCAGCCAGCAATCCATGGGTAGGCCAGCCTTCCAGCATGTCTGCGAGAGAAACTCCTCTACGCTCCAATTCCACTCAACCGGAACCTGAGGTAAAAGCAAACCACGATAAAATCCCCGTTCTGCAATTAATCCATGAACACCAATTTTTACCTCTTTAAGTATATCCTTTCTCTTGGTTACCTTTATCTCTTCGGGAGGTGTGAGAATGGAGACTTCAAAAACTACATGGTCAAGTTCTTCTTTACGCAGTGGTGGGAATCTGGGATCCGAAAATGCCGCTGATAATGCGGACTGAACCAAAGCCTCTGCCAGTGGAAGTACAGGCTCTGGATAACCTATGCAGCCCCGCAACTCCTTAGCCGGATAGGTGGAAATTGTGGTAAAAACCCCGGATTTCTCGTAAAACCTTCCGGGAAATGCAATGGAGGAAATTTCCTTCTTTTCCATAAATTCCTCTACGACGCGCCGGGCAGTCTTTACAGCAAATTCTCCTTCTTTCAGGGAATACATGGACATTTTCAAACACCTCTTTTCTCGCCCCAAATTATTTTGTGGAGTTGCGGAAGCACCCTTACCCTTAAACCCTCTTGAAGCACTCTCTCGGCAAGCCATCGCAGTTCTGTGCCCCACACAGGCTGAAATATGATTTCGCTGTGAATCTCATATCTCTCAATTATCCCTTTGGCATACTCGAAATCCTTTTCGTCCATTATTACGAATTTTACATAGTCCTTGGGTCCGAGATATTTTAAGTTCTCAAATTTCATAAACTTTTCCATACCTGAAGAGGGAGTCTTTATATCCAGAGAGACCATCAGATTTTCCTCTGTGGGCAACTTATCTATGAGTATTGAGCCATTGGTTTCAAGAATGATGCGATAATCCCTGCGAAGAAGAGAATCCGCGAGAGTATAAACTTCCTCCTGAAGGAGAGGCTCACCTCCTGTTATACATACCCATTCCATTCCGCTTTTCTCCACCATATTCATTACCTTTTCCAACGAAACTTCTTCTCCTTCGTAGAATGCATACTGAGTATCACACCATGCGCATCTCAAATTGCATCCTGTCAGGCGGACAAAGAACATCGGAATACCCATGTAAGGTCCCTCTCCCTGAAGGGAGATGAAGGTCTCGTTTACTTTCATCTCAGGTATATCGATGCAGTGGATTAAAATACTTTCTATTTGAATCGCTCCGCTGTGCATCCCACATGTTTAGATTTAATCTTTGGCTCTATTATCAATCATTGGGGTAAGTTGAATTCCTTAAAAAACATGAAAAAAGAAGGATAAAAATGGAGTAAAACTACACATAGAGGTCATAAGCGAGCACCTTAAAAAGAAGGAGTTTGGAAGCAGAAGAAAACGAGCGGGAGAAGAT
>WALG01000040.1 GCA_015522955.1 DHVE2 group archaeon | reverse complement strand
GAAATAAAGGCGTTGGAGAAGGCTAGCGAAGAATTGAAATGCAAGAATAAAACTGTAATTACATGGGATTACGAGGAAGATGGAGAGATAAATTACATTCCACTCTGGAGATGGCTGCTTAATAGATAGCAATTTTTGTATTTAGAGTGCAAAGATTTATAAATAGTTTGCATTTATGTTACATTATGGTATCTGTGGATGTCATAAAATCGGCCATAGTAGATCGAGAGGAGGATATGAGGGGAAGAATCGAGCAAGGGGATATAATTGAAAGAGAATGTATAAATGAAGTGCGTGGGATAGCAGCGATGGATATGGCACTCATCATTACAGGTGTGCGTAGATGTGGCAAATCCTTTCTTGCTTGGATGCTTGCCTCTAATAAGAATGTAGGATATGTGAATTTTGAGGATGAGAGGCTTAATGTTAAGGGAGAAGAATTAAACAAGATTCTTGAAGCAGTATATTCTCTAAAAGGGCAGGTAAAAACTCTCATATTTGATGAGATTCAGAATGTTGAGGGATGGGAACGGTTTGTATCTCGATTGATTCTTGGAAGAAGGATTATAATCACAGGTAGCAATGCAAGATTGCTGAGCAGCGAATTAGCTACCTATATGACAGGAAGGCACATCAATTTTGTCCTGTATCCCTTCTCCTTCCGAGAGTTTCTTAGATATCAAAGGTTTAATGGGAATATCTATTCTACAGAAAATCAGGCCAAGATTAAGGATTATCTAAAAGAGTATATGGAAATAGGAGGCTTTCCTCTAGCCTATACTGCCGGTAATATATTCCTTGCAGAAAATTACAGGGACATAATTGAGAGAGATATTATGCAGAGATATGGAGTTAAGTACCCCGCATCTCTGAGAGATCTGGGGAGATATACTATGACAAATGTATCCAGAGAGATATCTTTCAATTGCCTAAAAAATATCCTTGGTATTAAAAGTCCACATACGGTGAGAAAATATATGAGTTATCTTGAGAATGCATATCTTGCATTCCTAATTGAGAGATTCTCCTATAAATTGAAAGAGCAAGTTCTTGCGCCCAAGAAGGTATATGCGATAGACACAGGATTGGCAAATGCGGTGGGATTCAAAACCTCTCAAAATTATGGAAGGGCAATGGAGAATCTCGTAGCGATAGAATTATTGCGCCGCAGGAATTACTGGAATCGTGGGTGGGAGATTTACTACTGGAAGGATTATCAGCAGAGAGAGGTGGATTTCGTAGTTAAAGAAGGAGCGAGGATTGTAGAGTGCATCCAGGTTACCTATGCATCGGGCAAGGATGAGATTGAGAAAAGAGAGATAAAAGCTCTCGATAAAGCTAGTGAAGAGTTAAGATGCAAGAATAAAATTGTAATTACATGGGACTATGAGGAAGAAGGAGAGATTAGGTATATACCATTGTGGAAATGGATACTGGGGGTAGAATAAGAGTTTGTGCAGCAAACTCAAGCCTCTACTACCTGAAATAAAATAGGTTTTGTACCTGTGGTTATGGGTGCAGTAGAAAACCTTAAAATAGAAGGAGAGGATAGATGAAGTATGGCAAGATACAGATACACTGTAGTGGTGGAGAGGGATGAAAGTGGGATGTACATAGCCCACTGTCCGGCTTTGCAGGGATGCTATACCCAAGGAGAAACTTACGAGGAGGTTATGAAAAATATAAGAGAGGTCATAGAACTGAACATAGAAGCGAGAAAAGAGATGGGTGAAGAAATCCCTATAGAAATGGCTATTGAAGAGGTAGAAATCAATGAACCAGAGACTAAGACCCATAAAGCCAGAGCAATTAGTTAAAATTGTCGAAAAATTGGGATTTGTGAAGATAAGACAGAAGGGGAGTCATGCGGTTTACAGGCATCCCGATGGTAGATGGATAACTATACCTATGCATAAAGGAAGGGAAATTTCTATAGGATTGCTGAGAAGGATAATAAAGGATTTGGGAGTAACCGTAGATGAATTTAACAAGTTAAAATGATAAATAATTTTGTATCTCCGTTTTAGAGGACTTTCGGTGGATGGACGCAATGGCATCGAGGATTGCAGCGCTGTATTCCGAGTGGGATGATGAGCAGGTGCCGACTATGTCCGTGCTGCCGTGAACATGGCATAATAGATTCTGGATACGCTTAGAAAATAATCTCCCTCATTGAAATCCCTTTCTGCGCCTTTAAGATATCTCCTCGCCTTTTCCATCAATTCTTCAATTTCATTCATACGGCTATTCCCTCTCTTCTGACATTTATCAGAAAATCAGATTGTTTATGCCCAAAATCACTTTCTCTAACGGGGAATATTGTAACAATTTCCAAATCCCTAACATAGAATTCCCCAATCAAAGGCTCAAGCGACCTGCGAACTTCCTTAGGATCTAAATCATCACTCACAACAACGAGAACATCCACATCGCTATCCTCGATAGCTTCACCACGGGCATAGGAGCCGTAGAGTATGACCTTCTTTATCTTATCTCCGTATTTTCCATTCAAATAACGCTTGAGTTCCTTTAATATTCTCTCTATCTTCTTATCCATACCGTGATAAACATTTGCAGCATAGTATTTAACTCCTTCGGCGGGAGGTGCGGTCAGTTATATCTCCAGTTCCGTATCACTCTTCTCTGTAAATTGTTGAACTTCTTTTCCTATTTTTCGGATCTGCTCGGAAGTCATATAAACAAAGTCATCAAAATCTGAAGGTAGTTTTTCTATGATTAAATCTCCGTATTTTTCAATGTACTCTCTAATCGCTTCTGGTGTAACTAATTCAGAAGAGTACATATCAATTGATCTTAGTGTATGTTCTCTTATTCTCTCCGATTTGAATAGAGATGTGGATGTGAGCTTCTTCACTATTGTATCCTTTACTTGCAACGGTTCTATCCTATATTTTTTATATAGAAAATAGGCATCAAAATAATCTCTCCACATAACTCTTGAAACCATTGTCTTGTACTTTTCCACAAGTATCTCAATAGGACTGTAAGCAAGAACCTCAACAGGTTTGTAGTCATACAATGAAATGTCTCCATATGTTCTGGCAATTACCATAGCGGGTTTGAAATATAGTTTATCTGTGAAGTTCATCTCCACTTTCAGTGTTTTATCCTTAATATCTGGAATTTTTATTTTGAATATGTAAGTGACAATCATCTTGTTGTATTTGATGTGCACCCACTCCTTATTGGAAGGATCGTATATAAACCGAATTCCAGAATCTTTAAGGTTATCAGCCACTATTTGAAGTGTGTGTCCAACAAATCTCCGCATGGCATCATATGCTTTCTTCTTCTGGTTCATGGGCGAATATCTGTCCTCTATTTCTCTATAGGCAAGTGCATAGGTAAAATCAAGATCCACGCTGAACCTGTGGTAATTAAGAAAGCATTTACTTAACGCTGTTCCTCCCTTAAATGCAAACCTATCTTTGAAATCTTTTATAGAGTACAACTCTCGCAGTACCAATTGCTCAATTACAGAAAACACGGCGAGAAAGGTTCGCTTTTCAAAGCGGGGATGGAGCAGCCGAAATGCTTAATGAGAAATCAGGGCATGATGCTCCCTCGTCGGGACACGGCGAGTATGTCAGTCGAAGATTTAAAGCTATTTAAGAAGAGGGTGTATTCTCCGCATAGGGAGTTTGTAATCTTGAATTGCAAGGAGAATAAGTTTTACACAGGAAAAATTTGCATTTTGATTTTTTCATCTCTTTATAAAGGAGAAAAACGATAAGGTTATGGAGGTGATAAAAATGGGTGACTGTGAAGAGATGGAATGCCTAATCAGGATTGATAGAAGTTTTGGGAGGTGTGTGAGGTGATAATGAAAACTAAAATCTCCACAGGGAAAAATATTGCGGTGAGAGTGGCAAAGTACATAGAAAAAGAGTTAGATAAAAACAAAATTTACAGAGTGCTGTACCATGGATACAGACCTATGAAGGATGAGGATATGAAAGAATTCATAAAATTCTCAGAGTGTGGGATGGGGCAACCTGCCATAAGACACCTAATCATTGCACCAGAGAAGAAGATCGAGGAGAGAGAGTTTCATTTTCTAGCGATAAAGGTAATGAACGAGTGGAGAAAGAAGACAGGCAATTATGGAATAAGGTATGTGTGGGGATTGCACTACAACACGAAGCATCCACACAGCCATATTGCCATGGTATCTCCCTACCCGGAAGAACTGCTCATGGATATGGCAGAAATAAGAAAATTCAATGATATTCTGGAAGAGGTATTCAAAGAGAAGATGAAGGCAAAGAAAGAGGTTATAGATGAGTTATGGAAAGAGCTGCAAGACTCGGAGAAATATGAATTTAATGATGCATAGCTTCAAATCATTAAAATTTTTATTTTCTTATCTTCTCCCTCTCTACAAATGGGATAATTATATCTCACTATCCCAGAGATTCTTAGTTTCTCCCTCTTTGTAAGCTTCTCTCCCTTAACTGCCTCTGCAATCTTGTAGATCTCTTCAAGATTTATTGTATCTCTTACAGTTACGGCATCGATAAGATTCATAGTTTTTTCTATTATTCTCAAAACCTGCCCTCGCTTCAATTCACGCATAGACCTCCACCTCTTTGGGTTGATATTGTAACTCTCTATGCAGAATGTAAGAACCATCCACCTTTTCCATGTACCAACCCTCATGGAATTTTGCTATGTATCTTTTCTTTCCTATGTTTTTCCAGAACTCAAATACCATTTTACCTATCTCTCCCTTATTGGGTTCTCTACCCTGCGTTTTAAGATAGTATTCTCTCACAATATCCTCCCAGGCTCTCCCCTCCTCCAACATTTCTCCAACAATCTCTATCTCTTTTCTGTGTGCCTTTTCCCACCACCCATCCAGATAAAGCCATGGCTCTTCTCCTTGCTTCTTGACTTCAATGCTCTTATCGTACCACATCCTCATGCCGTTGCTCTCAACATAAGTGTTAACTAGTTCTTTCCAGAAAATCTTGCTCACCATGTCATAATCCAGCCCTGCCTCTCTGCACAAAACTTCCAAAGGGGCCCTCCATTCTTCCGTGTTCTCCAGTGCAGCCCTTAGCTGCCTCGTGATTTTCTTCAGAACCTTCTGCCTCTGCAACTCCTTGCGCTCCTTCGCCGTGAATAAAACCTTCTCAATGCTTTCCTCAGTCTCGGCCTGCAAGCTCGCAAGCTTCTTCTTCAGGCGCTTATTCTCTCTGCGCAGCCTCTCGTTCTCCTCCTGCGAACGCTTGAGTTCATCTTGCACAGAAAGAAGGTTTTGCGAAAGTTCAAAAACATGATTTGGGCCCTTTATAACTGCGAGTACAGCCTCCTCAATAAAGGTTGATATGCTTAAATCCCTACGATATTGATTGATAAGATTAAGTACTTCTTCTGAAATGTAAAGGTGAATTTGCCTTCCATTCTTTATCT
>WALG01000039.1 GCA_015522955.1 DHVE2 group archaeon | reverse complement strand
CATCTCTTCCTATTATGAATGCAGTACCTCCCGCAGATGCTGAGTAATCCAGAGCGTCTCCTGGCTGACCTTGCGAGGTATCTGTGCCTATGGCTACACCGTATTCAATCATCCCGGCCTTGACCATGGCATAGACGTTCTGCATTGCCGCTGTACCCGCTTTGCATGCAAACTCTAAATCTGCCGCATGCGCATCATATGCACCCAGTACCTCGGCAATCAGCGATGCTGTGGGTTTTACTGCATAGGGATGCGATTCGCTGCCAACAAAAATGGCACCAATTTTCTCTCCGGGCACTTTTTTTCTCCGCAGGGCGTTGCGAAGTGCCTCCACAGCGATTGTGGCAGCATCTTCATCATATCCCGGTACGGATTTTGCAAAAAGACCGAGCCCTTTTTCGGGATGTTCGGGCTTGTCACCCCACATCCGTGCAATCTCTGCGGTCTTGATTCTATATAGGGGAATATAGGAGCCGTAAGTTACAATGCCTACCATATTTTCACCTCGCAGGAATAATGAGGAGCATCTATAAAACATTTGCCATTCATCGTTTTATGAATCGACAATAAACGAAGGGGAGATAAAATCAAATCTGTGAAATACTCATATTTGTCCAGTAAGACTTAAAAATGATTATATCTTGCACTTCTTATGAACGAATTACTCACCATAGAGAACCTTCACGTGGCGGTAAATGGCAATAAGGAAATAATATCGGGCCTGAACCTAAGAATTGGAGAGAGCGAGTTTCATGTGGTGATGGGTCCAAATGGCTCAGGAAAGAGTACACTTGCTCTCACCCTTATGGGGCATCCCAGATATCGCATTACCCATGGAAGAATTTTATTCATGGGTGAAGAGATTGCATCGCTCACACCCAATGAAAGGGGCCGAAGGGGAATTTTTATGGCCTTCCAGCAGCCGAAAGTGGTGGATGGGGTAAGAATAAAGGATTACCTGACTCTTCTTCTCACCAAAGTCAAAGGTATGGATCCTTTAAAAACAGGAAAAATAATAAGGAAAACGCTTCGTGAGGTGTGGTTTTCGGAGGATATTCTTGGAAGGTATATAAATGAAGGTTTCTCAGGAGGCGAAAAGAAGAGATTTGAGATTCTCCAGGCACTGCTTCTAAAACCAAAACTTCTCATCTTAGATGAGCCTGACAGCGGAGTGGATATTGATTCCCTCAGTCTAATATCCTCTAAACTTCGAAAAATGCATGGTGAGGGTATTGCGGTACTTCTCATAACTCACTATGGCCGGATACTGCAGCATGTAGATCCCCGGATACTTCATGTGCATATCCTCAGGGAAGGACGCATCGTGATGAGTGGTCAAGAAGAACTTGTGGAGCGCATCGAGCAGGAAGGTTTTCGTAAAATTTTCGAGGAGTGTGGTTGCAATGAGTGATGTGCAGGATATAAGGAGCATAATTGAAGAGCAGATTGAAACATTGAGAAGGAGAAATAAGGAGCCTGAGTGGGTGACGAAAATGCGATATCGGGGACTAAAAGCGTTTCTCACCGCACCTCACAATGACCCTGTACTTTCAAATCCTCTGGAATTTGTGGTAGGTCATAAGGAGAAGTTTCCCGAGGTGAAAACACTGGAGGACTTGCCTCCTGAGATGCGTGCATTACTGGATAGACTTGGAATCGCTGAGGTTGAGAAAAAATACGTTGCAGGCCTCGCAGTTCAGAGCGATACAAATATAGTGCTCAATGAGTTTTTAAAATCATGGGGTGCCAGAGGACTTGAAGTTTTGAGTATGGAGGATGCAGTTAAGAAATATCCTGCTTTGAAGGATAAGTTTATGTCTCTTTTCTCCCCTGAAGAGAGTAAACTTGCAGCATATCACACCGCGATATGGAACGGAGGAGTGTTTTTGCGTGTGAAAAAAGGACTAAAGATACCCATGCCTCTTCACCTTTTCTTTCTCATTCAGAACAGTGCCATGGCCCAGGCACCTCACATAATGATTCTTGCGGAAGAAGGGAGCGAGATACATCTCATCGAAGGCTGCACCTCTCCTATTTTAGTGAGACATTCTCTGCATCTTGACATGAGCGAGATTTTTGTGGGTGATGGAGCAAAGGTTAAGTTGAGCGTAATTCAGAACTGGCCTGAATACGTGCATACCCGTCCCATGACCCGTGCTAAAATTGGGAAAAATGCTGAATTTATAAATACCACAGTTGGTCTTGGAACGGGAAAGAGCAATATTGCCTCACCTAAATACTGGGTGGATGAGGGAGGTTACGTGGAACTCAATGGTATCATACTTGGCCAGAAGAATTACCATGTGGACCTGGGTGGTGAGATGCTTCTCAGGGGCAGGGGCTCCCGGGGATTAAATGCAACCAAGAGCGTGATAATGGACAGAGCAACCGTGATTACCCGGGGTCTGATAAGGGCCCAGGCACCCAGCACAAGGGGGCATATCTCTTGCGATGCACTTCTCATGGGCCCAGATGCCCGAATGGAAACATATCCAGGCTTAATATCCGAGGTAGATGATGCGGAATTGAGCCATGAAGCGGCCATAGGGAAAATCCGTGAGGAAGAACTCTTTTACCTCATGTCCCGCGGTCTCAGAGAGGAGGAAGCAACACAACTTATAGTGAAGGGTTTCCTGGACCCCATGCTCAAGGATATACCCATGGAGTTTGTGGTGGAAATAAAAAAGATAATAGAGATGGCCGTAGGTGGCGGGATGTGAGTTACCAGAAATATTTAAGTATTTGATGATATTAGCCACTCCAAAGGTGAAGAGCATGGGAAGGATGCATGCAAGAAGAAAGGGAAGGTCCGGTTCCAGGAAGCCGCTACGAATAGAGAAACCTGAATGGGTTGAGATGAGTGAAGAAGAAATCATTAATAAAATCCTGGAACTTGCAAAGGAGGGATACTCTCAGGCAATGATAGGTACTGTTCTCAGGGATCAGTACGGGGTTCCTGATGTCAAACTTATGACGGGTAAGAGTATTGGAAAGATTTTAAAGGAGCGTGGAATGGCATCCTTACTACCCGAGGATCTTATGGCTCTAATGAAAAAAGCGGTGAAAATTAATGCTCATCTTCAAAACCATCCCGAGGACCTTGGTAACAGGAGGGGACTGCAACTGGTAGAGGCAAAGATTCGCAGACTAGTGAAATATTACAAACGCGTAGGGAAGTTATCTGCTGACTGGAAGTACAGCCTGAAGGAGGCAGAACTTTTGGTGAAGTGATGAATCCTGATATGGAGAATAGATTTAAGAGGGCAAGAGAAATTATTGAAAATGGGGATTATTTTAGGATATTAACACACTATGATGTGGATGGGGTATGCTCCGCAGGGATTGTAGCAAAATATCTTCTTCAGCATGGAAAAAATTTCCATATTTCATTTTTTAGAAATGCTGAAAGTTCGGAGATAATCAACATTGTAAATAATGAGGACTATGTGATACTCACTGATCTTGGTTCTTCCTTCGTTGCCAAAATGAAGGGAGATGTAATCGTTCTGGATCATCACAAGCCTCCTGCAGATAACGAGGAGATTGTGCATATCAATCCCCACATTTTTGGATATGATGGTGCTCATGATGCCTGTGCCAGCACCCTTGCCTATTATCTCACCGAAGATCCCCGTATCGCGAGGTTTGCTCTTGCAGGGATATTCGGAGATAAGCAGCATCTTGGCGGATTCACCGGGCTAAATTTAGAACTTTTAGACTCTATGGGTATTAGACCACAGGAAAACCTGGTACTGCATGGAGAGGTATTGGATGCTGTAGTTTATTCCACAGAGCCATTCTTCCCAGGACTAAGCGGGAAACCTGAGGTTGTGGGAAAGATTCTAGAGAAACTCAAGATATCTCCAACGAAAAAAATTGAGGAACTCTCTGAGGAGGAAAAGGTGAAACTTGGCTCGTATTTATCCCTCGTGCTAGTACGAGAGAGCCAGGTACCTGAGGCTGGAAGATTTATAGTAGGCATGGATGTTGATATGGGTGGGAGCGTTCGATATCTCACAGAGTTGCTTGACTCTGCTGCCAGAAGCGATGAGCAGAGTGTGGCTCTAGGATATATTCTTGGAGAGGATGGAAATCTAGAGCGTATGGAAATCCTAAGAAAGAGATATAAGAGCGAAGTGATAAACAATATTTATGAGATGCTCAATAATTATTTCACTAGAGGCCACGTAATCTATTTTTTTGCTCCTAACGGTTATCTAACAAGTTCTCTGGCAACAATTGCTTCTCTGTATCTATTTCCTCCAGATAGGGTAATTGTGGGTATTTATGTGGATGCACAGGTGCATATATCAGTAAGATGTTCGAAATATTTTGCCCGCAAGTTTCATCTTGGCGAAATTCTCAGAGAGATCTGCGCTTTCCTTGGAGGGCAGGGTGGAGGTCATAGCGTGGCTGCTGGATGCACACTTCCCAAGGGTAAAGAAGAGGAGTTCCTAGAATTACTCAATGAAAAGATAGAAAAAGGTATATCGCAGTGAATGATTCTCATCCTATGATCCCCAGAAGCCATCCTCGATATGAATCACTTATGAAAAGAGAAAAAATAGTGGAGGGTTTCAAAAAAGGAATTGTTGCCCATGCGGGATTGATTGCACATGGTAGGGGAGAGGCATTTGATTATCTTCTTGGAGAGAGAACTCAGGATTTCGCTCTGGAGGCCGAGAAGGCTGCTATTGCAAAAATTTTAACCGCGAAAAATCCTGTGATATCTGTGAATGGCAATGTTACTGCGCTATCTGCAGGAGATGTTGTCACATTAGCCCGAAGAACAGGAGCGAAGGTGGAGGTAAATCTTTTCTATCGCACTGAGGAACGCATTGAAAGGATTGTGGAGGTATTTCGCGGATACGGAATGGAGATTCTGGGAAAAAATCCAGATGCCAGAATTCCAGGTTTAGAGCACAGTCGTGCTCTATGCTCCTCTCAGGGCATATACTCTGCGGATGTTGTACTTGTACCCCTTGAAGATGGAGATAGGGCTCAGGCTCTTAAGAACATGGGGAAATTTGTGATAACCATCGACCTGAATCCTCTCTCGAGAACTGCAAGAACCGCGGATATTACTATCGTGGATGAACTAACTCGGGCTATTAAAAATATGATATCTCTTGTAGACAGCATTGATGAGCCTCAAAAGATACTATCAACTTACTCAAACAATGAAATCCTCTCGAAATCTTTAGAGCATATAAATAAAAGACTGGAAAAAATAAGCGAAGAACTCTACAGTTCCTCCGGTTTAAAGACGTAACCGCAATTGTAGCACATGATTGCATCTTTAGAGTTTAGAGTTCCGCACTGAGGGCACTTAATGAATTCCTCTCCATCCACGATTACTATTTCAAATTCCTCTTTCTTCTCTTTTGTTTCAGTCTTCGGAGCGGATGGGGCTGCAGGCACCTCTGGGGTCTTCCCACCACTCAATGCTTGGATACTTACAATTAATTTTTCCCTAAGATCTGAAAGCGTAGCCTCCATCCTCATGATTTTCCGACTCTTTTCCACAAACTCTTTTTGTTTTTCAATGATATCGTTGACCGTGTTTTTCAGAAAATCCTGAAATTTTGTAAAGTCTCCCATGTGCTCCTCGATATCGCTTCGAATACCTGCAAGTGCCTCTTCATACTCCTTAAGGGCCTTCTCTCCCTGACTTACCAGTTCTATCTTCTTTTTGAGTTCCTCCAGTTTCTCTGTATACTCTTTCTTTGCCTCCTCTATCTTCTTTCCGTATTCCTCCAGTTCAGTGCTTTTTTTATCCAAGAACTTCTCCTTTTCCTCAATTTTTTTCTCTAATTCTTTTATTTTTTCCTCTCTGTTCAGAAGATCTTTTTCCTTTTCATCCAGTTTTTTTGCCCTCTCCTTAACTTCCATATCATATTTTTTTATCTTAGCCAGATACGTCTGTACCTGATCTAACAGACTCAATTCACCCAAATCTTCGGGGCTCATAGCAATACCTCCACAGATGGTATTATCTTTATTAAATATGAAATTTTTGCTATTATTTTTCGATCATGAGAACTTCTCTACTTTTCATGTCTATAATTGCAGCGTAACCCATCCGAGTTGGTCCAGGATTCACAAATATTGTGTTGTTCCGGATTTCATAGCCCCTTGCCTCATGAATATGCCCAGAAATTACAAGGGAGGGTGTGATTTTATCCAGTGCAGTTCTCAAAATTTTGCTTCCCACATGTCTGTGTCCCACCTCATCAAGAATACCAAAGGGTGGTTGATGGGTTAAGAATATACAGCCATTGCATTCCTTCAAAAGGTTATTCACATCCTCTGCTGTAAATGTTATTCCCATGCTGAATCCCTTACCATCAGTGCCACCAAGACCAATGACGGTGTAATTTTCTAACCTAATTCTCTTTTTGTGAGCGTTTATACCTTTGCTCTTTTCAATGGCTTTCACTGTACCCACAGGGTCACAGTTGCCGGGCACTGCAATAACCTTCTTTGGAAGGGAATCTAAGAGTTCCTTTGCAAACTCTGCAGGTCCAAAATTAGTTATGTCTCCCGCAATCATAATCACATCAAAATCGTAAAGAGATTCAATCTCTTCCACAAAATACGGTGTATACTCATAGCCGTGGATATCCGCCAGTGCAAGAATGCGCATGAGGGATAATATCCTAACCAATAAAAATCCTTTTCTCAAGAAGGGGGGCTTTGCCCCCATTTCTAAACCCCCCTAAACAGGTTGGGCTGGCTACGGAAAATAATAAAAACCGTTGAAATCGTTTAACGCAGGGGGTAAAGGAACCTGCCGTTATTAATGCTCTCCTCTATATACCCATGGGATATGGTTCACCTGTGCACATAGGACGGGAATACTCTGAAGCCCTTCTTAACTCTTGGAGTTATTGATGTGAAATGAGCAACGAGAGAAGCAAGTTGCGAGCAAGCCCTGCTCTTTACAGGGCGCTGCGTAGGTACCCTCTAATTCTGTTTTAAAAGAGGGGTGTGGAGAGGGGGCATCAACCTAACCTGTTTCGGGGAGGTTTAGAAAGGGGAACCTTGGTGCCCCTTCTTAAGGAAAATATTTATGCCGTGATGCAAATTCTCATCCATGAGAGATCCCGCTGTGAAGTTTTATTACGCGGAGATAAAAGACTCGCATATTTACGAGTATCTGGCCACCCTAGAAAAGAATGAAAAGTTGCGTAGAAAGTTAAGAGGTCTT
>WALG01000038.1 GCA_015522955.1 DHVE2 group archaeon | reverse complement strand
TGCAGATGCTCCTTTTTCAAACCCACGGATTCCAATAAGTCAAGTACTCTCTTTTCTAATTGCTCCCTGGTTTCAACGAGGTGATGGGTTACCAGTGGTTCTGCAAGAAGTTTCTTTATGGTCATTCTGGGGTCCAAGGAAGATTGTGGATCTTGGAAGACTATCTGCATTTTCCTCTTGTAGGGCATAAGTGCTTTTTCTTTCTTCATTACGAGGTCGTATTTCATACGTATTCTTTTTAATTCTTCCTTATCTTTCTCCGATTTGCTGAGCATAAGTTCCTTCACATGTGTTTGAAGTTCGGGTGGAAGATTGAAGAAAATCATACCATCATCAGCTTTTATTAGTCGCAGTATGGTCCTACCCAGCGTAGTCTTTCCACAGCCAGATTCACCCACCAGACCGAAACTTTCGCCACGGGGTATCTCTAGAGAAACATTGTCCACGGCCTTTACCTGTGCGATAACCTTTCCAAATATACCGCCCTTGACCGGAAAGTATTTTTTGAGATTGTAGGCCTGCAACAGATAATTTTGCTCCATATTATTCACCTCCAAAGAGATGGCAGGCTACGTAGTGTCCTGGCTCGATTTCCACAAGTTTAGGTTTCTCCTTTTTACATATGGGCATCATATAATCACATCTTGGATGGAATCTGCATCCGCTGGGTGGATATATTAGATTGGGCACTGAGCCTCGAATATATTTCAGTTCCTCTTTCTTCTCCGTGACACTGGGTATGGCCTGTAAAAGTCCCACAGTGTATGGATGCCTGGGATTGTCAAAGAGCGCGTATGTATCGGCGATTTCCACAATGTTACCGGCGTACATCACACCAACGCGGTCTGTTACCTCTGCAATCACACTAAGGTCATGCGTAATGAGAAGTATTGAAATTCCTAACTTTTCTTTCATATCCAGAAGGATATTGAGAATCTGGGCTTGCACTGTCACGTCCAGTGCCGTGGTAGGTTCATCCGCTATGAGTAACGAGGGTTTGGTGGCAAGCATCATTGAAATCATTGCTCTCTGTCTCATTCCTCCGCTAAGTTCGTGAGGATAACTATCAATGGTTCTCTCAGGATCTGGCATTCTTACCAGTTTCAGCATCTCAATGGCCTTTTTCTTTTTCTCCTCTTTGAGTTCTTTAGGGGCCCTCTTAATGTTGGCAATGCCCTCCTCATGAAGGAGGAGCAGTTCCACAATCTGGTCTCCTATTGTATATACCGGATTCAATGCGGTCATAGGCTCTTGGAAGATCATGCTTATCTCTTTTCCTCTTATTTTTCTTCTCTCCTCCTCAGATAACTCCAGAAGATTTTTGCCTTTGTAAATTATTTTTCCACTCACGATTCTTCCAGGTTCGTCAATGAGGCCTATTATGGATAGTGCAGTTACCGATTTACCACATCCTGTCTCACCCACAAGTCCGAAAATCTCACCTTTTCTTATATCAAATGAAACTCCATCCACAGCCTTTACCACACCCTCGTAGGTGTAGAAGTATGTATGAAGGTCCTCAACTTTTAAAAGTACGTCGCTCATCAGATTCACCTCCTGAGCCTCGGATCAAGGATGTCTCTCAGTCCATCACCAAACAGGTTAAATGCCAGCACTGTGACGAATATTGCTAGACCTGGAAATGTAGACCACCACCATTTGCCTGCAATCATCCATGACCTTCCCTGACTCACCATGATTCCCCAGTCAGCAGTGTATGCAGCAGCACCCAGTCCGAGAAATGCGAGACCTGCTGCAGTGAGTATCACATTTCCAAGGTCCATTGTTGCCTGAACTAAAATTGGAGGCAGAGAGTTTGGAATCACATGCTTCCATATAATTTTGAATCTGCTTACACCTACCGCTCTGGCCGCTTCTATGTACTGATTCTGCTTCACAGACAGTACCTGTCCTCTCACTATTCTGGTATATGCAGGCCACCACACAATCATCAAGGCATACATAACGTGCAGCAATCCAGGACCCAATGCAGCAGTAATTGCCATGGCTAGTATAAGACCTGGGAAGGCGAAGAACATATCGCAGATACGCATCAGTACCTCATCAAACCAGCCACCAATATAGCCTGAGTATGCACCAAGAAGTACTCCGATAAGCATGGCTACCAATACCACTATAAAACCTACGTAAAGTGCTTCACGGGTACCATAGATAACCATGCTGTATATGTCATGGCCCATATCATCGGTGCCAAACGGATGCTTCCAACTTGGAGGCTGAAATGTTTGATTAAAATCTGACAACCATGTTTGCTGGCCACCAATATAAATTGGATGCTCTATGGCTAAATAGGGAGCGAATATTGCCACCAGAAAGATGAAGATCAAGAGAATTAAACCTGCCAGTGTAAGAGGGCTCTTGCGTATGAGATGCAAAGTATATTTGAACTCTTTGATTTGTGATTCGTATTTACTTCCGAAATTTTGAGATGCTGTCTCTTCCATTTTATCACTCCCCTAATTTTATTCTTGGGTCAAGGTATGCGTACATTATGTCCACTATCAGATTTGCAATCACAAATATCACTGCCATGAGAAATGTTACACCCATAATCGCTGGAAAGTCGAGAGTGGAAATTGCATGGTATGCATATCTACCCATCCCGGGCCAGGAGAATATAGTTTCAGTAAGTACAGCACCACCAAGTAATCCAGCAAAGGCCAGACCTGCTACAGTTAAGGTTGGAATAAGAGCGTTTCTGAGGGCATGGCGATATATCACGATTTTATCTGGTAACCCTTTGGCTCTAGCAGTTTTAATGTAATCAAGACGCAAAACCTCCAGCATACTTGACCTAGTCATTCTCGTCATTACTGCTAGTGTAGCATAGGAAAGTGTAACTGCAGGCAGTATTATATGCCATATGTCACTCGCCAGTGACTGGAAATCCAGGGAAAGAATGCTATCAAGAATATAAAGCCCAGTATAGGTGTGAGAAGGCGTAATACCTCTTCCACTTGCAGGGAACCAGCCAAGATAAGTATAAAAGATAAGAATCAATAGAAGACCGAGCCAGAAGATTGGCATTGAAACACCACTCAGAGCAAAAATCCTAGAGAGATGGTCAGGTATCTTGTTTCTTTTAACAGCCGATACCACTCCCAGATATATTCCCACCGGTATGGCTATAGCCATGGCCCATATTGTTAATTCGAATGTAGCAGGAAAATAGTCCATGAGGCAATCCAGTACAGGTCTATGCTCAGAATGAGAGTATCCCCAATCGCCGCGCACAAGCCCTGAGATATAATAGTAATATTGCACATATAATGGATCGTTGAGATGGTACTTTTCTCGAATTTGCTCTACGACTTCTGGAGGTGCTTTTTGACCTGCCCATGCTCTTGCAGGGTCTGCTGGTATTACATAGGCAATGGTAAAGGTTATCAGTGTAACCCCTATTACCACTGGTATAAGCATCAACAACCTTCTTACAATATATTGCCAGAGTTTCATGCAGTGGGAGAAAGTAGTGGATTTATTTAAAATTATCTCATCCTATTTCCCTTATATCTCCATATTTTGCAACAAAATTTTTATGCCTTTGCAATGTAAAAATATAAAGTAATGTATCAAAATAAAAAGATAAAAAGGAGTTTCACTCCCCTTTGTAGAGATGGTAGAAGTCCAGCATCATCACTGGGTTAAAGTAATAGCCTTGGAGCCAGGATCTGTAAACTGCCACGTGCTTCCACTGAGCCAAGTAGATGAATGCAGGATCCTGCATGGCTATTTGCTGCACTTCCTTGTAGAGTTCTGCTCTCTTGTTCTGATCCACTTCGTATTTTGCTTCCATCAGTAGTTTATCCACAGTGGCATTATGCCATCCAGTTCTGTAGGTATCCCCACCTATCTGGTAGGATGCTAGGAACGGGAATGCATAGTCATCGGGATCATTGTAGTCGGGAGCCCATCCCACGATAATCATACTGTAATCCCCACGGTCCATCTTGTCGAGCAAAGTTGGCCATGCAAGTTCCTGAATCTGGACTGCAACGCCAACGTCAGCGAGGTCCTCTTTTACAATCTGGGCTATGTGAGCACGTACATCGTTACCCTGGTTGTATATGAGTGTTACTGTGAAACCATTTGCATATCCTGCCTCTTTCAGGAGTTCCTTTGCCTTCTGTGGATCATGGTGATACATGAACAGATTGTCATCGTGTCCGGGCATACCCTTTGGTATGGGCCCCTGCATCTGAATTGCATAGCCCTTATAGATATCCTTGAGTAGCGTATTATAATCTATTGCGTAGGATATTGCCTGTCTGACAAGTTTACTGTTTAATGGGTTAGTTTTGTTTTCGTAGGTGGGTCTGCAGTTCATCTCAATCATATCAACATCGTACGTAAGCCCACCCTTGTTAACTGTTACACCTGATTTGCCTTCCACATCAGTAAGATGGTTGATTGGTATATAGGCCATATCTGCATCTCCTCTAAGCAGTTCCTGCTCTCTTGTGGCAACCTCTGGAATGTTCTTTATCATTATGTATTGGAAGTGCTTGCCTTCCCAACCACCCCAGTAGTCGGGATTGTATTCAAGTTTGATATATGCATTGTGTTTCCACTCCACAAATTTGTAGGGGCCGGTACCTACCATATTCTGACTCATCCAGTCATTGTCCTGACCGGGCTGCACACCACCATGGGCATTCACAACCTTGGGGTCAACTATAGATGCAACGGTGAATGCAATTGCAGGCAAGAAACCACCATATGCCTCTCTTAGTTTAAACTGTACCGTATTATTGTCAATTACCCTGACACTGCTCTCTCCATCTGGGCTGTTCCACTTGCCGGTGGTCTTGTTGTATGAGTACATAAACTGGCTTAGAATCCATGATACACCAGTCTGTGGAGAGCCTATAATGAGCACACGGTCAAATGAAAACTTAACTGCCTGTGCATCACAGGGATCTCCATTGGAGAATTTAACTCCCTTTCTGAGGTGGAAGGTCCAAACCTTGCCACTGCTATCCACAGTCCAGTTTGTAGCAAGATCAGGATATATTGTCTGAGTATCTGAGCCATGGTATGTTACCAGTCTATCATACACATTCTGGATAACCACACCAGAGGCGGTATCATAAGCCTCTGCGGGGTCCAGTGTTTGAGGATCGCCTATTGTATCCCATGTGAAAGTACCTGAAACACTGGATGTGGGCTTGGACGGTTTTGACGGGGCGGGTTTATAATAGTACACTGCAAGTGCTGCACCAATCACTATTATTATCACTACTATGGCTATTATCCCATATAGGGCACCTTTACTCATTACTATACCTCCTTTAGCCTTTTTGCGGCTGTTAATGGATGGGAAACCCAGTATATAACGTTTTTGGCATCGATTTTAAAGTTTAATTATTTATCCAACTTTTGTACTATTTTTGTAAACAAAAAAGTGTTAGGTTCTATTTTTATTGTATTTCAGAAAAATTTTTGTTCAAATTGCGCCAAAAATAGAAAATTTTAAATATTTCTATTATATTGATGTTCTGAGGGTGATACCTGATGAGCAAAAATATGTGGGTAATAATTTCAGTGATAGTGGCCCTGATTATAGTGATTGCAGGTTTGGCAGCAATGCAAAGCGTTAATAAACAGCAACAACCTCAAAAGAAAACAACTCTTCTACGCGTGGGCTTTGCTTGGCCAACTTATATTGACCCGGCGGTCGGTAGTGATTATTCAAGTTCTACTGCATTTGTGAACCTTTATGATCCGCTGATTTATCCAACCACTGAGGGAACTCTGAAGCCTTGGGTAGCGGAGAGTTGGGATGTCTCCAGTGATGGTCTTACTTGGACATTCCACATACGTCAAGGAATAAAGTTCCATACCGGCGATGAACTAAAGGCTGAGGATGTGGCCTTTACATTCCAGCGCCTTCTAACCATAGGCAAGGGATTTGCCTATCTCTATACTCCCTATGTGGATAGTGTAACTACTCCAGATGACTATACAGTTAAGGTCGTACTTAAAAAGCCCTATGGCCCATTCCCTGCCACTCTCGTGAGGCTCTATGTTGTTGAGAAGAAGGTTGTTATGGAACACATACAGAAACCAGGTCCCTACGGAGATTATGGTGATTATGCAACCCACTGGTTACTGACCCATGATGCCGGCTCTGGACCTTACACAGTTAAGGAGGTTGTTCTTGAAGACCATGTTTATATGACAAAATTCAAAGATTACTGGGGACCCATGGTTACCAATGCACCTGATGAAATTCATATGCTTGCCCTTGCTCAGCCTACAACAGAAAAAACTCTTTTGACGGAAAAGAAATTAGAAATATCCTCTC
>WALG01000037.1 GCA_015522955.1 DHVE2 group archaeon | reverse complement strand
GGGCTCGGAGATGTGTATAAGAGACAGTCCTTGCACTTCTTCAAAGCCCATTATGAGAAATATCTTTCTTATTCTCTCAATAATCTGAGTGAGAGGATGCGTCTTACCTCCATAAATCTTCGAGGCAAATAATGTAACATCGTATCTCTTAAGTTCGTAATCTCTCCACTTTCCACTCTGAATTAGTTCTGGAGTTAATTGTGTTATCTCCTCCTTGAGAATTATGCCCTTTTCAACCTCTTTCTTGCCCAGAGGTGTGAGACTTATGTATCTCTTTATTTTCTCTTTTTTTTCAATGAGCCCCTTTCTCTTAAGCAGGTTTCTCAGGATTTCGGGGGCAATCTCATCCTCCTTAAGACATCGCTTCTTTAATCTTCTCAGAACCTCTTCATGACGCTTTATCTCTTGTTCTACATCTTTGAATTTAAGGACACCCTGCTCCACAGGCACACCTAGTTGTTTTAGGTGACCAATTCCAAGTGTTACAATCTCTTTTGGAAGGATGTTGAAAAGTTCTTTAATTGCAATCTCACCTCTCTCCTTGAGAATATTATAAACTTTTCTCTCAGGAAGTTCCTCATAGCGATTCAAGCAGTATTTTACCTCAAGTTTTTCCTCTACCTTAACAAGGCCCTTTACCTTCAACCAAGAAATACCGTTCATAACCTGCACAAGTTGAGAAAATCCGCCGAGATTCATGAGTTCCTCTACACTGATTTTCCCTGTGACCTTTGATAGTGAGAGGAGAATGCGCTTTTCGATGCTGCTGAGTTCCATACTAGTGCATATATGTAAATCTAAAAAACTTTTGCTTCTTGAGTTCTGTCACAAAAAGGAAATATGAAATAAGCGAAAGAAACCTTTATATCTATGGGAATTCAATGTTCATTTTATCTTAGGTCATCTTTATATATACGATTAGAAAAATTTTTATATCTATTTCTTTTAATACTCATCATGAGGGCCCTAACCTAATAAGATTTATGTTCTCTATATTTCTTGTAATAAATATGGTCTCTGCAATTTTAGTTACAGAAACAGCAAATAACAACTCTTCAATATTGAGATATTCATATCCCACTCCAAATCAATTTAAGCATCAGATTATTAATAGTTCTTTACTTAGTTTCAGATTTATAGGATATAAAGAAATATCATATAATTTTAACTTAGTAAGGCCTTATAGCCACACAACATGTAATCGTGCAGTGATAAAAGCGGGGATTTATGCCATTCCCGATAAAACTTTAAATATCTGGCTCTATGATTTCAAAGAACTCTCCGTAGGAACGGATTCCGAGGATTGTTATGCAGAGATCATTGGCCAAAAGTTGTATATTGAAAAAGTAGAAGGAGATTTTGGTTTTGAGATAAATCCCAATGATAAAAGAGCAGCCTATGGATATTCTGAATACATTCCCGGAGTTAAATTATCACCCCGAGTTTATGCTTCAAATAGACTTGTTATATTTAAATGGAATACTGTTGGGGATAATGTTGGGCATTTTATCTTTTGGCATGTAAAGGTGGCTCCAGGAAACTATGCAATATTCAAAGTAATTTCAAAGATGTATGTTCCCGAGCATTATGCCGTGGTTGTTGAAATGACTATCAGAATAGATGCACCTGGCTGCTCTCCTCAGTATGCAACAGGAAATGAAGAAGCAGAGATAAGGGTATTGGGTGTTAGCGCATATGTAGAGCCTGGAATACCTTAATTTATGCAATAAGACTGGTCATAAGGTCATAAGAAAATTTTTAAATAGCATCTCTCTTTTTTCACAGTGGTGATAATTATGTGGAGTGGTCCTCTAAAAAAAATAGATAATTTTCGGTGGGAGATACCAAAGGACTACAAGATCGGTATGCGTGTGCCAGGCATAATATTCGCATCGGGGCACATGATAGAGCAAATAAAAAGGGATAATGCACCTGAGCAGGTTGCAAATGTGGCTACGCTTCCGGGCATTGTGAAGGCAAGCATGGCCATGCCAGACATCCACTGGGGCTACGGTTTTCCAATTGGAGGTGTGGCAGCCTTCGATGCAGAAGAAGGCATCATATCCCCGGGAGGTGTGGGCTACGATATAAATTGTGGTGTCAGACTGCTTGTTACAAATCTTGATGAAGAGGATGTTCGTCCTAAATTGAGGGAACTTGTGGATAACATATTCATGAATGTTCCCTCGGGAGTGGGAGAGAAGGGAAAACTACGATTGAGTTTCCGTGAATTGAACGAAGTTCTTGACTTTGGAGCAAAATGGGCTATAGAGCATGGATTTGGCTGGCATGAGGACTTGGAGCGAATAGAGGAGGGGGGAAGCATAAAATATGCAGATCATAGCAAAGTAAGCGACAAAGCAAAGAAGAGGGGGGCGCCTCAACTTGGCACGTTAGGTGCGGGAAATCACTTCCTTGAGGTTCAGAAAGTGGAGAAAATTTTTCTCCCTGATGTGGCAAAGAAGTTTGGTATCACCCATGAAGGTCAGATAACTGTGATGATACATACAGGCTCCCGTGGTCTAGGGCATCAGGTGGCCAGTGAGTACATACGTTTGATGGAGCAAGCTTCAAGAAAATACGGGATAAGACTGGTGGATCCGCAATTGGCATGCGCTCCGGTGAAGAGCAAGGAAGCAGAGGATTACTTCGCTGCAATGTGTGCTGCAGCCAATTTTGGATTTACCAATAGACAACTCATAACTCACTGGGTTCGTGAATCATTTGGTAAAGTTTTCGGCCGAGACCCTGAGGATCTAGGAATGCACCTAGTTTATGGTGTAGCACATAACATAGCGAAACTGGAGGAGCATGTGGTGAATGGAAAGAGAATGCGGGTATATGTACATCGCAAGGGTGCCACGAGAGCATTTGCTGCTGGTAGGGAGGAATTGAGTGAGTTATATCGTGAGATAGGGCAACCGGTGCTTATTCCAGGAGATATGGGTACTGCATCTTACGTACTTGTTGGTACTCAAGGAGCGATGGAGGAAACATTTGGTTCCACCTGCCATGGTGCCGGTCGTGTTATGAGCCGTCATGCAGCGCTTCGCGAATTCAGAGGCGAGGAGGTCAAGAGAAAACTCTGGGAGAAAAAGCATATCTATATACGTAGTGCTAGCAATCGTGTGGCTGCGGAAGAGGCACCAGATGCCTACAAAGATGTGAATGAAGTGGTTCGTGCAGTAGAAGGTGCAGGCATATCTAAAATTGTTGCCAAGATGGTACCCCTAGGAGTTGTGAAGGGATAGTATTTGAAGATGAGAAAGATTTATAAAGGGTGCCCCCATGGGCACCTCAAACTGCAATGTCGGAGGAGTCAGATATGGCGCATGAGAAGAGAAATCCGGAACTGGTCCTTCTCATAAAGGACCTGAAGATACACGCTAAGAAACACGGAACGCCTATCTGGCGAGACATTGCGGAGCGTCTTGAGAGGCCTCTGCATGTCTGGCCTGAGGTGAACGTGAGTCGAATAGAGCGTTACGCAAGTGAGGGAGATGTGATTATAGTCCCGGGTAAAGTTCTTGGCTCGGGAGTTCTTACCAAGAATGTGAGTGTGGCTGCTTGGAAGTTCTCTGTGAGTGCCAAGGAGAAGATAGAAAAGGCTGGAGGCCGTGCCATAACTATACGGCAACTTCTGAGGGAGAATCCTAAGGGCAGCAATGTGAGGATAATGGGGTGATTCAGATGACGGTGATTGATGCTGAAAATATGATTCTTGGAAGGCTTGCAAGTGTAGTGGCTAAGAGGCTTCTCAAAGGAGAGGAAGTAGTGATAGTGAACGCAGAAAAATCCGTGATAATCGGGGATAAGCATTTCATAATCAATGAGTATAGAGAGAAAAGAAATATAGGAAGTGTGCGGAAAGGACCCTACTATCCAAGAATGCCTGATAGAATCCTTCGCAGAACTGTGCGTGGCATGCTTCCCATAAAGAAAACATCGGGCAAAGAGGCTTACAGGAGATTGAAAGTTTATCTGGGTATTCCCAAAGAGTATGCTAATGTGAAGATGGAGAGAATTAAAGAGGCAGAAAATACTAAGTTGGAGGGTTTCATTACCCTTAAGGAACTCTCCATAAATCTTGGTGCTAATCTGAGGTGATCTTATGAAAGTTGCTGTTGGTAGTGGTAAGAGAAAAACAGCCATTGCGAGGGCTGTTGTGAAAGAGGGAAAGGGAAGGTTTAGGATAAACAGGGTTCCTCTAGAGATATGGGAACCGGAAATTGTAAGATTGACAGTAATGGAGCCCATAGCGCTTATAGGCGATAGAGCCCGGAATATAGATGTAGATATAAAAGTGAGAGGAGGTGGTGTGATGGGCCAGGCAGAGGCGTCTCGCACCGCTGTAGCCCGTGCCATCAACAGTTACTTTGATGACCCTGAGATTGAGAAGATTTTCAAAGGTTATGAGAGAGCGCTTTTAGTGAATGATGTGCGCCGCAAGTTGCCCAAACTGCCTCTGGGTCGCGGTGCAAGAAAGAAGAGGCAGAAATCATACAGGTGATCAGAATGATGATTCCTGTGAGATGTTTTTCCTGCGGGCGAGTAATTGCCTCTGATTATATTTCTTTTGTAAACAGGGTTAATCTTATACGAGAGTCTGAGAACAGGGATCCTACACCAGAGGAGATAGAGAAAATATTCGATGAACTGGGTGTGAAAAGGTACTGCTGCCGCAGGATGATTCTTAGCCACGTAAATCTCATAGATGACGTAATGCCTTTTGATTAAATTTGGGACTTTTGCAATTATTCTTTTTTATAGAATTCTCTCATAAAAAGGAATGCAAAAGAGAAAGAAGGTAATTCATCTGTGAATGTGCTCGACTTTAACAGAGCATGCACGATTGTTTTTTCAAGAATAAAATAGGGTTTGGAAAGGGGAACTGAGCAACGAGCGAAGCGAGTTGCGACCTTGCCCTCCGTAGGAGGGCTTAGCCGTAGGTGTCTCCTCTTAGAAAGTCCTCAGGGAAGAGGGTAGAGGGAGAAATGAGCAAGGAGCGAAGCGAGTTGCGAGCTAGCCTCGCTTTAGCGGGGCGATGCGTAGGTGTCTCCTCGTAGTGGGGCCGCCGAGATTTGAACTCGGGTCGCCACCGCCCCAGGGTGGTAGGATGCCAAGCTACCCTACGGCCCCTGCTTTCAGCACCCTACCATGGCGTATCGTGAAGAAGTAAATTAAATTTTCCCCAGGGAAAGATTGTGGGACAATTTCTTGGAAGGAGGACATGAAACTCTAAAATGGAGAGATGGCATAAATGCTCTTCTTAGAGGGAGTGCAGGGTGATAATTGAGTATCAATGTATTCGGATGTATGTCTTCCAGGAATAAATGGGATTTGGAAATTGGTTTTTGTCCCTTCCAAGAGAGGGGTTTAGAAAGGGGAAATGAGTAACGAGCAAAATGTGGTACCCCTTCATTTTAAACTCACCAGAGATTTTGCTTGGTTGCAGGAGGGGATGGGAACCCGCTGGTGGTTCCCAGTGCGAGCAAGTCCTGAAAAGGGCGCTGCGTAGGTGCTCCACGAAGGGGGTTTCACCCCCTTTCTAAACCCCCACAAGAAAAGGGAGGGGTGTAGAGAGGGGAACCTTGGTGCCCCTTCGAAAGATTAACATACTCCAACTCCATTGGGAAGATACATGAAGTACATTGTTGTTACAGGCGGAGTGATTTCAGGTCTTGGTAAGGGAATAACTACAAGTTCTCTGGGTAAGATTCTGCAATCTCGAGGACTAAAGATTACAGCCATAAAAATAGACCCCTATCTGAATTATGATGCTGGCACAATGAATCCCTATCAGCATGGTGAGGTTTTCGTTTTAGAGGATGGTGGTGAGGTTGACCTTGACTTGGGCAATTATGAACGTTTTCTGGATGTGGATCTAACCTCGGAGCATAATATTACTACAGGAAAGGTCTATCTCACTGTGATAGAGCGGGAGAGGAAGGGCGAGTATCTCGGCAAAACCGTGCAGATTATCCCTCATATCACCGAGGAGATAAAGAGAAGAATCAAGAGGATAGCCATGGATACTATGGCCAATGTGGTTATGGTGGAGGTTGGTGGCACAGTGGGAGATATAGAGAGCATGCCGTTTCTAGAGGCAATGAGGCAACTTAGAATGGAAGAGGGAGAGAAGAACGTGTTTTTTGTACATACCACACTGGTTCCCACAATGGAAGTAGTGGGTGAGCAGAAAACCAAACCCACACAGCACAGTGTGAAGGAATTGCGTTCTCTGGGCATCCAACCGGATATGATTGTAGGTCGCAGCAAAGAAATGCTCAGTGAAGAAACTCGCAGAAAGATATCTCTTTTCTGCGATGTGCCCTACGAGGCCGTTGTAAGTGCCCCTGATGCAAAATCCATTTACGAGGTACCCCTCATTTTTGAGAAACAGGGTGTGGGAGATTATATAATGGGCAAAATGCAGTTATGGGGTGAGCGCCCCGACTGGAAGGAATGGAAAAAGTATCTTGAGAATCTTTACAATCCAAAGTATGAGATTACTATAGGCATAGTTGGTAAGTATGTACATCTTAGGGATTCATATATAAGTCACAGGGAAGCATTCACACATGCTGCCTCGCATTTGCGCACTAGGATAAATCTGCGATGGATTGACAGCGAGAATGTGGAAGAAAAAGGTACCGAGTTACTGGAAGGCATGGATGCCATACTGATTCCAGGGGGATTTGGGATCAGAGGCACGGAAGGTAAAATTATGGCGGCGAGGTATGCACGTGAGAATGGAATTCCGTTTTTAGGTGTGTGCTTTGGCTTTCAGATGGCTGTCATTGAATTCGCCAGACATGTGCTTGGTTATGAGGATGCATACAGTACAGAACTTGCTAGAACGGAGCATCCAGTGATAGACCTTCTTCCGGAGCAGAGGAGTGTGGATAAACTGGGTGGTACAATGAGGCTTGGTGCTCAAAAAATAGTTATAGAGAAAGGTAGTATGGCGCACAGTATTTATAAAAGTGAAATAATATATGAACGTCACAGACACCGATATGAGGTTAATCCTGATTATATTGAGGAGTTTGAGAGTCGTGGTCTTCATTTCAGTGGTGTGGACGAAACTGGCATGAGAATGGAGATTTTTGAACTCAAGGGACATCCATTTTTCATGGGCTCTCAGTTCCATCCCGAGTTTAAATCAAGGCCTCTAAGGCCATCTCCTCTTCATATGGCTCTTGTGAAAGCAGCACTGAAATTCAGGAGAGATAAAGAGAATAAACCTTCATGAGCCTCTTGAGCGAATTTTCCCATGTGTAGTTCATGACTGATTTCCTGGCATTTGCGCTTATTTTTTTATAAATATCCTCATTGTTCAACAGTATCTCCAGCCTATCTTTCAGAGATTCAATATCTTTCGGTTTCACAAGGAATCCATTCTGGCCATCTTTCACTATTTCAGGAATGGCTGTGATGTTGTATGATACCACGGGCTTTCCAGAGGCAAGAGCCTCGCCTATGCTCATCCCAAACCCCTCCGAGATGCTTGGAAGACAGAAAATATCGAAGGAATCGTAAAAGAGTGGAATCTCCTCATCTCTTATTTTTCCTGCGAAGATCACACGTTTCTCCATTCCATATTTTCTAACCATCCGTTGCAGATCATCCTTTATCCCTCTTATTCCCGAGGTTTTGGGATCAGGATTGGGGCCCACGATAACGATATAAGCGTCAAGATTCTTGGCAGCCTCTATTAAGTCTTGGGGTCCCTTGCCGGTGCTCAGACGACCTACAAAACCTATGATTTTTTTATCTTTGGGGATTCTATATTTTTTTCTCACGTAAGCACTATCCGATTTTCCGAATCTCTCGAGATCTATACCCGGTGGCACCACGTAGATTCTTGAGGGTTGTAATCCCAATTCAATCAATTTTCTTCTGGTATATTGACTGGGGGTTATGTAACCATCGTAGTGAAGGGTAATGGCAAATTTTTCAAATTTTTCATACATGGCAGAACTTTCCCATCCCGAATATTCTTTATATTTCCCTATATACACATCATGGATGTGCCTTAAAATCGGAATCTCTGAGTTTATTTTGGAGAAATAAGAAAGTGTGAGTGCTGCAATATATGAATGGGTATGTACTATATCTGGCTTAACTTTTTTTAGCAATGATAATGGGAGGATAGATAGGCCAACCTTTGAAAATCTGTAATATGGAACTCCACTCCGTGTTTCTCGTCTCTTTGTGTTGGGAAGTTTGGTGGTAATAACCAAACTCTCATGCCCCATCTCCCGTTGCATGGTTGAATATCTGTACACAACGTATTCCATGCCTCCTATGTGTGGCAATGCTAGGTCGGTGAGATGTACGATTTTCACAATTAGTGAACCCAATTTATACTTTAAGTTTTTTCCATTTATTGCACCGTGGAGCAAATGAAAATTCAAAAATTTTATATAGGAAAATTTCCATAGGGAGAGCGACCAAGACACTCCCCTATATGCCAATAGGCGGAGTGTTAAAAAACAATAGGGAGGATAAGATTATGAACGAAAGAAGTATGAAAAAAATGCTGTTAGTGACTATAGTGCTTTCAGTGATGGTGCTGGCTGGCTTTTCGGCACTTACTGGCAACGCTGCTGCAGCTGCACCGAAGGCAACAAGCAACCAGGACACACTTATCATCGCTTTCCAGCAGGATATACCTAACTTGAACTGGTTTGATCCGGCTACAAATACTGTGTGGAAGAGTGATGCCATAGGATGGGGTTATGATACATTGATGAGTTATACGCCTGACCTTGTGCCCTATTATAACATGGCTGAGAGTGTTGATGTGGATTCTACGGGCCTTAACTATACTGTGCATCTTAGGCATGGAATTACCTTCCAAGATGGCGTTGAGATGACTGCCCAGGATGTGGTATTTACCTACGATGTGCTGAGTTTTGACTCATTGTTTAAGACCACTTTGGGATGTCTTTACTGGGATACGCCTAAATGGACACTCTACGATGGCTCTGGCACCTCGCACATAGGTGTTGAGATGGTAGATAAATACACAGTGGCGTTCCATCTTGCCAAGCCTTATCCGTTGTTCTTCCAAGGGACTCTTAACACGCCAATTCTGCCTTATCATATCTGGAAGGACCATGTGCTCAGTGCAGGTACCGGCGATAGTGATGATGTTGGCCTGGATATGAGTTACGGCAAGGATATGAGCCAGAAGGATGCCACTATTGGTACCGGGCCATACAAGTTTGTAGAGTGGAAGCCCGGAGCCTATGTGGTTGTGGAGAGATATGATAATTACTGGGGTAAGAACTTTACGGTTAAATGGCAGGGCAAAGAATGGCCTGCATTCCCACAGAACGTTAAGAGAATAGAATTCAAGATCTACAATACCCTGGATACAGCAGTACTTGCTCTGAAGAAGGGTGAAGTTGACTATATAGACTGGAGTGTGCCTGCTGGTTATTATAACCAGTTGAAGACAGACCCTAATATAGGCTCAAAGGTGGTGGATGACCAGGGATTCTTCTATCTGGCGTTCAATATGAGAAAGGCACCTATGAACGACCTTGCATTCAGAACTGCAGTGGCTCACTGTATAGATAAGGATTATATAGTTACAACTCTTCTGCAGGGTTATGGTACAAAGGGTACTGTTCCTCTATCTATCACATCTGGTGCATATATAAACACCTCCGCTATACCTCCAGACTTTGACCTTAATGCTGCCACGCAGGTGCTTGACAAGGCCGGGTACAAAGATATTAATGGAGATGGATGGAGAGAGGCACCTGATGGCTCTCCTATAAAGGAAACAATCCTCACACCGCCAAAGGATTACGATCCTGTGAGGGCAGAGGCCGGTATAATGATTCAAAATAATCTGCAGAAAGTTGGTCTTAACATACAGAGCAGCCCCACAGATTTTGATACTATAGTTTCAAAGGCATTTGTGCAGGTCAGTTTTGATATGTACATCCTTGGTTGGCTGGTGGGCTCATTCCCAGAAATGTACCTGAAAGATTTCTTCTACAGCAAGTACGCTGCACCTATCGGTGATAATGCACCTGGTTATAGCAATCCTAAGGTTGATAAACTCTTGGATGAGATAGATACTCAGATGGATACTCAGAAGAGAATTCAGGAAATTAAGGATGTTGAAGGCATTCTGGTGCATGACCTGCCCTATGATGTGCTTTACTACAGAAAGAACATAATGTGTTACAGGCAGGATGTATGGCAGGGCTGGGTATCTGCATTTGGTACCATCTATAATGCATTCTCATTGGCTGTCCTGCATCACCCTGGCGCTGGTCCCGCTCCTACACATGGTAAGACTACCACTGTGAGTGAGAAGTATAATGGTGCTGTGCTACATGTGTATGCACCTCCTGTAGTGTACGCAGGTCATGATCTAAGTGGATATGCTTATGTAACTGACAGAAATGGTGTACCCATACCAGGTGTAGATATATCTCTTACCACCAGTACGGGTTACAACTATAGTGCTAAGACAGGGGATAGTGGAGGATTTCCGTTCACAATACCGATTTCATACAAGGCATATGGCAATATCACGCTGTGGTATGCAGGTATAGTTAAGATAGGAGGTAACGAATATAACCTCTCGGGCAGCCAACAGATAGCCGTGTATTTCCCCAAGAATGTGGTCAAGGTATCCCTTAGCATGAATAAGAATGTTCTCAAACCGGGCGAGAGTGCAACCATAACTGCCAAGGTTACTAATATTGAAGGAGAGCCAGTAGGTGGGGTAAATGTTACTATTCTCACTCAGGAGACTGCGGGTACAATTACGCCTTATGCAATTACCAACAATAAGGGTATTGCTACATTTGAGTATACGGCACCTATTAATATAACAAATATGAACAAGGTTGATATTGTAAAAGCCAAACTCAATGTGCCTGATACAATACTTCCACCACTTCAGACTGCTACGCTTTTTGTTCCTATACAGACTACTGGCAGTTCATGGTACAAGGTTGTTATAACCGACGTGAGTTCATATGGTCTTGTAGCGGGACAGAGCGCTAAGATAACTGCAAAGCTTATAGGTGCCAATGGCAATCCAGTGCCTAAGCATGAGGTTTATATCCAAGCACTGTACTCCACTGCAACAGATCCTAATTGGTACGGTGAGAAGGCCATAAATGATACTAACAACGTCACGTTCGATGCTACTCACAAGACTACCAATGCGCAGGGCTTAGTTACATTTACCATGACTGCAAATGCTAACGTGAACAGGCCATACATTGTGCGCGTTTACACAAAGGATACATACACGGCATTTGATAGCGTTGAGATCTACGTAGGTAATCAAACAGGCTCTGATCCTTATATAGGAGCATGGACAAATAACTATGGAATGAACCTTGAAGTTACACCTACCTCGGTGTCCAACGGTGGACAGCAGGTGAGCGTGACTGTTAAAGTCTACAATACGGATGGAACTCCTGCAGCCGATGTTAGCGGATACTTTGGATTATTCTTTACCGACTATGGTGCCGGTGCAGCCTGGCCAAATGATGCGAACAGAACCTACTTCTGGTGGGCTGGAGATTATTATGCATTTACCACAAATGCCAATGGAAAGGCTACTGTTATAGCCACAACCAATCCGCTGATAGCAGATCAGCCTGTGTATGTTGATGCTTGGGTAGATCCCGGTATTGGTGGAGGTATATGGCTCGGTGCTGGATTCCAGTATCCATACCTCTTCGGTGTGAAGGAAGGTTTCATACTTGAAAGAGCACCTATCATGGGAATAACATCCTTCTCTGTGAATAAAGAGTATCTCAGTGAGATGGATACCACTACAACTGTTAATTTCACCGTGGCTGATATCAATGGACCTCTTTCAGGTACTACACTCAACGTTAAGTATAGCGTGGGCCAGTACAGCAACACAGTATCTCTAACCACTGATAGTAATGGAGCAGCATCCTTTGCTCTAAGTATTCCTGCTCAGGATGCCGATAGTGTGGTTACAATTTCTGTGCTTATGAGTTCTCCGGACCATGCAATGGGTCTCAACTATGAGTATCATATTGCCTATATCCAGGGTGCAGAGTTGCTGAAGCATGCTGTGGCCGTAGATTCAATAACAGTGAATCCCGATTATGTGAATGCCAAAGGAACTGCAACGGTGAAAATTAAACTTGTTGGTGGAATTACAGGTGCACCATTGGCTGGCAAGACTGTAGTGGCCAGTGTTTCTGGTGGCAGTCTGGATGTCAGTTCCAAGACCACGGATTCCAACGGAGTGGTAACCTTTACCTACACCGCGCCGAATGCACTAGTATCCCAGCATTATACTGGCGTGATTACGGTAGGTGAGTACTCATATGCTTTCGGAGTATCAGTCAAAGGGCAGTATGCCACTACGGGAGATGTGCTCAATGAACTGAACAAGATACCGGTGCTTCAGAGCAAGTTACAGAATCTGGAGAATAACTACACCAATCTGCAGAGCGAGCATCAGAAGTTGCAGAAGGACTACAAGAACATGGAGGATCAGAAGAATTCTGCGACAACCATGGAGTATGTATTCCTTGCGCTGTTCATAATCTTCCTGATACTTACACCTGTGGCGTATATAGCCGGGAAGAAGAAGGCACCCAGTGTACCTGAGGAAGGCGCAGAAGAAGAGACTCCAGAGGAACCAGAGGATATCATGGAAGAAGAGAAAGAAGGAACCGAGGAGAGCAGCGAGGAAGAGAGCACAGAGGAGGAAAAAGAAGAATAATCTCCCAACTTTTTCTTTTTATATTTTAATTTCCATGGCTATGACAGGATATCCAAGTTGAAAATTCTCAAGTACCTCAGGATGTATCTCACCAAAGAATCCAATTTCCCTGTCATTGTGGATTATTCTGGCACAGCGACCCGGGATGAAACTGCCATGCTCTTTTTCCTTTATGGTATAATCTTTTATACCCATCTCACGGAGAATTGCCTCAGTTAGAGATTTACACAATGCAAAGTTTGCAGAAGAATCCACGTACACGAACGCCAGATGTTTCTCCATGCTCTCTTTTCTAATATAGCCTAACTCAAAAATTTTCTGGGGAAGGTCATTGTGCCTGTTTTTCTGCAAAATCTCCATAAGTGAAGGTATCAGCCATGTTCTAAGTGTAGTACCATCCTCGGTTATGGGGTTTTCAATTTCCACAAACCTCTCTCGAGGGATCCCCATTCGGTCATATTGACTCTGAAAAGATGTAATTGTGAGTGTAGTGACCTCTAGAAATCCAAGTCCAATCATTATTTCTCTTATCCATCGGTCTCTCTCTCCATAATCCTCTGCAATTCTATGTTTTTCCGGTAGAAGCGTGGTGAAATTGGGATATCCGTATCCCTTGGCTATGTCTTCCACAATATCTACCGGATGAAGTATGTCCATCCTGTAAGGAGGAATCTTAACCGCAATATCACTATTTTTTACCTGTGCGTCGAACCTCATCCTGAGCAGGGCATTTATAATTTCCTTATCTTTCATTTTTAGCCCCAAAAGTTTCTCCACGTATTCCTTTTTCAAACTCATACTCTCATATTTTAGGTCTGGAGTGACTATCTCGAATTCTGGATATTTCACATCCACTGTTTCAATCTTACCTCCACGATCTGCAAATGAGCAGGAAATTATATTCAACACGGATTTTACTACATTTAAATCGGTGCCTGTGATCTCTATAAATATCTTCTCCGTATCTGGAGTTACCTGGGTAAGTGTGCCATTAATTATGGGTGGAAAGGACAGTACATTATCCTCCGCGTCTAAGATAATTGGGTACTTATTAAAATCTTTAAGTATGGAGGCATATTCCATGCCCTTAGGATGTTTATTCAAAATTTCCTCTAGAGTCATTTCCTCTTTAAATCCTAACGGTACGAATTTGAAGGTTTTGGGCATGGCTACATATCTGAACGGTGGCTTAACATGGGAGAAATCATGCAATCCTATGGCCAGTTTTTTTCTTTTTCTTCCCACAGTAAGATGAAGTTTCTCCTGAAAATCCATCATACTCCTTATCATGCCATCATCCACATTGAGTCCCTTTATCACGGCGCCTGCAATGTAGGGCCTTATATTCTGCATCTCGGGAGATACATTTATTTCCACATTACTCCTTTTTGCTGTGTAGAGTGGTAGCCCCACTTCCTCCCCCATAAAACCCTTCATGGCGCGGACCACACCTTCTACTGTGTAAAGATCCGGTCTATCCGGGAAAAATTCAACAAGAATCTCCTCGCTGCTCACATCCTTCAAATCGGCCCCTAACATTGCAACATTCTCAATGAGAACATTTTCATCCATTTCCAGTTTTTTGAGTTCGCTTTTCTGCAATCGAATTACTGGCATAGTTTAGGAAAAAAGAGGTGTTATAAAAAAACTTTCCTCAATCTTCCATATTTAAATATCTCAATGCAAGGTTAATGGCTTCCTCGGCATTCTCTGCCTCTATATATTTCCCCCGTGAAATTTTATCTTTTTCCAGATGCCAACTCTCAAGGGATATCACTGTTTTTCCCTCATTTAGAGCAAAGGATATTTCTGAAAGTGTGCCTATAAAACCGTCTATGGCAATAAGGACATCGCTTGCCCTCACCACCAGATGATTTCTAGCCAGACCATAGTGGGTGGGAATTCCTATATCCACATAAGGATTTGCCTCTTCTTTGCCCCATGGCAAAATTCCCAGAGTTAGACCACCTGCATCCTTGGCACCCCTGCAGGCATGTAGCATCACACCTCCTAAGCCCCCGGTCACAAGCAATGCACCACTTTTACCAATCAGATAACCCACTCTATAGGCCAGTTCACATAATCTCCCATTGCAGGAGGAGCCTCCTATAACACCGATACTTTTAAGCATAAAAATTGATTGAAAAATAGATAAAAAGGTTTGGGAAGAATTACCTTCTTCCATAACCCCTTCTATAATTGTTGTTCCTTCTATATTGCCTCTCATGCTCTTCAGCACTCATGTCTAAATCCTCATTTATCTCCTCTATTTCCTCATCGCTCTTTTTTATGCTTCCATACTTTCCTACATTTAGACGCATATGGCCACGAACGAGGGATATATAACCGTTATCTACGTAAATAGTTTCTCCCTCGTTAATGAGGTCGGCCTGATCTTCCCACAGAGACATGGTAATTACACCAGTCTCGTCTCCCACGACAGCCTCTGTGACATGTTTTGTCTCACCATATCTGGTGTGGATCTCTTTAGGTTCACTCTTATGAACCACCTTTGCCAAAACACTAACTCTTTTGGCATTGGGGTTCAGGTCTTTTATTTTGGTTATTTCTTCCATATTCTCACGCTTCCTATTTTTCTATTGGCTTTACGCCACATACCTTAACTTCTGATGTTATTTAAAACCTTCCCTGAGAAAAAGAATGAATCCTACAATAGGAAGAGGGTAGAGGGAAAACGAGCAACGAGAGAAGCGAGTTGCGACCCTACCTTCTGAAGGAGGGCTTAGCCGTAGGTGTCTCCTCGTAGTGGGCCCGCCCGGGTTTGAACCGGGGATCTTCGCCTTGTAAGGGCGACGTCATAACCACTAGACCACGGGCCCCATTTTGATGTATATGTAACCTATATTTAGAGTTTATCCC
>WALG01000036.1 GCA_015522955.1 DHVE2 group archaeon | reverse complement strand
TAGAGGCAAATCATCATATAGACGACCTTGGCATGGATACAATTTCCACAGGTGGAACTCTTGCAACAGCCATGGAACTTTATGAGAAGGGATTACTCAAACAGGAAGATTTGGGAGATGCCCCACCATTCAGATGGGGAAACACAGAAGTATTGCATTACTATATTGAAAAAATAGCATATCGCAAAGGATTTGGAGATAAGTTAGCAGAGGGAGGTTATCGCTTAGCAAAAATGTACAACGGAGTAGAGTATTTCATGGGTGTGAAAAAACAGGAGTTACCTGCTTATGATCCGAGAGGAGCAGAAGGACATGGACTGGGTTATGCCACAGACAATCGCGGAGGAGACCACATAAAGGCATATATGATCAGTCCTGAAATTTTAGGATATCCGTATAAGATGGACCCCCATGACATAAGTGATGAGAAGGTTAAAATGCTCATAATTTTCCAGGATTTGACAGCAGTAATAGATGCAAGTGGAATGTGCTTGTTCACAACATTCCCCCTCGGCGGAGATGATTATCGTGACTTACTCAATGCTGGACTTGGCTGGAATTTGAGTACGGAAGAGTATTTAAAGATTGGAGAGAGAATATGGAATGCAGAGAGGTTATTCAATCTTAAAGCGGGATTGAAGCCACTTGAAGAAGATACCCTACCAAAGAGATTGACCGATGAGCCAATGCCAGAGGGCCCGAATAAAGGGCATGTGGTAAGATTGAAAGAGATGCTTCCAAGATACTATGCTCTTAGAGGATGGACTCAGGATGGAAAAATTCCAGAGAAGAAAATTAAAGAACTTGAACTTGAGGAATATCTCTAAATCTTTCTTTTCTTTTTTGATTTTTTGTACTTTGTATTCTTATCAACGGCCACAATATCTTGGATTTTGATGAATACAATATGAAAAAGAGGCGAATGATGAGAGGTGGTGACTAATGCACGAGTTTCATCTTGATGAAGTGATAGTTCAAATTCCTTGTGATCCCGACATGCAGTACCTTTACCTCGAGATAACTAATCGCTGCAATCTGCGTTGCGAAATGTGCTTTAAGCAGTACTGGCTGGATAAGGAGGGGGATATGCCTTACAACCTTTTTCTGAAGATTATTAATGATGCCGCAGAGTTTCCCCAGCTGAAGATGATTTACTTCGGTGGTATAGGAGAGCCAATGATGCATCCTAAATTTATGGATATGGCAAAGGAGGTAAAGTGCAGGGGCTACGCCTTGGGAATATCAACCAATGGTTTTTTCCTTACGGATAAGAGGATACGTAAACTTGTTGAACTTCCAGCCGATCTCATATTTCTATCCCTGGACACACTTCCAGTTCAGCTCACCCAGATAGGGCATGTTATTCCCGGAATCACGCTGGACAGAGTTAAGAAAATAGTGAAAATAAGAAAAAAGAGGAAAAGTGAGATCCCCCATGTGGGTGTTGAGGTTGTACTCACGAAAGAAAATTACATGGAAATGGGAAGAATAGCAGAAGTTTTGGGCGAATACGATGTTGATTCTGTTCTTTTCTCAAATATAATCCCTGTAAATGAGAAGCATAGCGAGTTGATTCTCTACGATGGAAAAATTAATTTGGATCCATATATAGATGAGTTACAGCGCAAAGCCTATCACGGTTTCGTTTTGCGAATTCCGGAATTCCGATTAAGGACGGAGAGACATTGTGAGTTTGTGGAGAAGAAAGTAGCCGTTATTCGTTGGGATGGCGAAGTTGCACCCTGCTATCGGTTTCTGCACACTTATCCAGAGTATGTGTTTGGTCGCAAAAAGATGGTCTATGCACATTCATTCGGAAACGTAAAAAATAAATCTCTTAGAGAAATATGGACATCGAAAGATTACTCCTGGTTTAGATTCGTTGTGAAAAATGGAATTTATCCCTCGTGCACTGACTGTCCTCTCGTAGAAGGATGCGATTATGTAAAAGATACTCGCAGAGACTGCTGGGCCAACGAGCCGAGTTGTGGTGACTGCCTATGGTCTCGCAGAATTGTTATGTGCCCCATCCCTGTCTCTT
>WALG01000035.1 GCA_015522955.1 DHVE2 group archaeon | reverse complement strand
TCTCCACACTCATTTTTCCATTCCAAGATTTTAAAATACTAGATTTAGAAAAAAATTAATATGCTTTTAGTGTATCCTATACTGGCAAGTATGAATAGCCAAACAAAAAACGGATGGTATTCGGAGGTGAAATATTGAAAAAAATTGTAGTTCTAACCATTTTGGTGTTAGTGATAGCATCTTCCTTTCTGGCAATGTTTCCAAAGCCTGCGAGTGGCAGTGAAAATAGAAGAACGACTTATGCAACAGAGCCTTTTAATTACAAATTGCTGTGGAACATGGAAAAAAAGATAGGTTTCCGTGACCCAACCAAGAATTATAACGTGATTGTGGATGGCCATGGAACAGGTCTGGCACCACCAACGGTAAATGAATACTATTTTCTGCTAACCCATGCCAAATATGTTAAGGGAGTGTATAATTTCAGAGGAAGTTCCCACAAGGACCTCTCCACAAGCCCTTATTTCCCACCCATTGGAAATCAGGGACAGCAGGGTTCCTGTGCAGCATGGGCCACATCTTACTATGACAATACCTTCCATCAGGCAAAGGTACACAACTGGACAGATACTTCGCAGGGTGTAACCGCTCATATAATGAGTCCTGCATGGACTTACAACAAAGTCAACGGTGGCTCAGATGGTGGCTCAAGTTTCATTGCCAACTATATGGTCATGTATACCATTGGTGGTGCATCGCTTCAAACCATGCCCTACAGTGATAAGGACTATCTCTCCTGGGGTACAGAGAGAGCATGGAGAAACGCACCCATCGGGAGAATTCAAGATATCCAAGTAACTGATGTAAAAAATATAGACGTTATAAAATCATGGATTGACCAGGGCTCTCTGGTTACATTTGCAATTAACGCCAACGCTTACAACAGCGCATTCTCTGACGGAAATTATATCATTTCGGCTCAGGAGTACGCAAAATTTGTGGGCCAGCCAAACCATGCCCAGACCATAGTGGGGTATGATGATAGCGTTAGTGATGATGGAGATGTGGGTGCATTTAAAGTAGTAAACTCCTGGGGAGCATCCTTTGGAGATCATGGTTTTTACTGGATGACCTATAATGCATTTAAAACTCTCTCTTACAATTATACATTCAGAATCGTTGGAGACCAGCCCAATAAGCCTCATCTTGTAGGAATATGGAAGTTCAGCAATCCCGGGCCCAGAGATGCTCCGATAAGTGTGGGCATAGGAGATCCCAATAATCCAGTAGCAAACCGGACTCTATATCTTGATGGTGGCGATGCAACGAATTTTCCATACTTCATGGCGGCGGACCTTACGGATTATTTGCAGAACTGGACAAATGGTACAGAACCTTTCTTTGTGAAAATCGGTGAAAGCGATACTGGCAAAGGTAGCACACTCTCAGGATTCTGGATAGAATACTACCCCAATGCCTACAATCCAGGAAATCCATATCGCATATCATGGCCTTCTAAAGATGCTCCGGTGGAAACTCCCGGAGTTATTACAAACACCCTAAAATTACAAAATGATTTATCGGACTTAACCATTCCTGCAGGAGATCTCAGTGTGAGTCCCCCCAATGTGGCCAAAGGATCTACTGCCACAATAACGGTAAGGGTAATAAATCAGGGAGTGAATGCCTCCTATAATGTCTCGGTTGCTTTCTATAGAGACAGGATACTGCCTTATTACAAGATCGGAAGCATCTCTCTTGGAAATATAGCACCCGGTGGAAACGTTTCAGGGAGCATTCAATGGACTCCTAAACTATTGGGTAATCATAAGATAATAGCATTTGTGGATCCGGATTATCAGATAGCAGAACTTAATGAGTCCAATAACATTGCGGAGATATCTGTTACCATAGGACAGCCACCCAGTGCGCCTACCAATGTTAAGGGAATTAGAGGCGATGGATACGTACTTCTCTCATGGGATGCTCCTTTCACAACCACAGGCAATATAACCGGCTACAATATCTATCGCAATAGTCAGAAGATAGGAAGTGTAGATGGAAATATTTGCATATATAATGATACCACTGTAGATATGCATATGAATTACACCTATACAATCACAGCGCTCAATGAATTTGGAGAAAGTGAACCAAGCGATGGTATTCAGATCTGGTGGAATGCACCAGGTCCTGTTACAAACGTAACCGTAACTCGGGGCGATGGTTTCGTAATACTTAAATGGCTACCGCCTGCAGATGATGGAGGCACCCATATCACAGGATACAACATATATCGTGATAATGTATCTGTAGGAAGCACTGATGCTCAGCATCTAACCTTTATGGATAAAAAAGTGGATGTTTCAAAACCCCATACATATTACATAACAGCATTGAACACTGTGGGTGAAGGAAACAAAGGCGCAACCATAACTGTTAAATGGAATGTTCCGGGACCGGTAACTAATTTTGAGGTAATAAGAGGAGATGGTACTGTAACTGTGCAGTGGAATGCTCCTGAGGACAATGGTGGCACTCACATCATAGAGTACAGAATATATCGGGACGGTAGATTTATTGGAAAAGTTTCCAACAAGACCTTTTCTTACCAGGATACCAATGTGAATGTGAGAACTCAGCATACATATTATGTAATTGCAGTTAATAGCGTAGGCCTTGGAGCAAAGGGTCAAGAACTCAGTGTGTCATGGAGCACACCATCTAAGGTGGAGAACATAACAACGAAAAGCACTTCTGGTGGTGTGAAGATAACTTGGAATACGCCCGGTGATAACGGCGGCTCTGCAGTGAGATACTATCTAATATACAAAGAAGTTAATGGCAAATGGACTCTTCTTGCCAACGTTACAGGTACTAGTTATCTCCTGAAGACAGGCAGTTCCCTCACTGGTGAAAAATTGAAACTTAAAATTGTGCCGGTGAACGATGTAGGCCAGGGTGAAGGTGCTGAACTCAATGTGAATATACCAGTGAACTATCTACTCTGGGGTGTTATAATAGCAGTGATTATCGTAGTAATCGCAGGCATTGCTGTGGCCCTAAGGAGAAAAAAATAATCCTCTTTTTTATTTTTAATCCCAGAATCTTTTATTTTTTGCATACTTTAGTTCCTCCTTAAGTATCCTTTTTACAAGTTCCATCTCATCATTGTAGGGTACACTCAGGATTCTTGCAGCGGTATTTACACCGATTCCTCTGCCGGCCAGTACCATGGCAGCATATTTTTTATGTCTTCGCAGAAGATGTGATATGGCCATCAACCTATCCATATCTTTCTTTAACTCCTTTATCTTTCCTTCTCTTACACCTTGCACCAGTTGCTCCTCGTAGGGTTTTACAAGTGCAACTCTTAAACTACCACATGCCGGACATACAGGCTTTTCAAAATCTTTCACCTTTATACGAAAATGCGCACCACAGGAGAGGCATACCTGAATCATATCCTCATTCATAAGACGACGATGCACTGCCTCCAGAACCGGGCGTGTGGCCAGAATGGGAGAGGCAAGATCTCCTCTTTCTTCCAGCAATTCCTGAGCCGAGGAAGTGAGACTTCGAATAACTATTTCAATACGACCTTCTCTTATTCCCTTTAATATCTCTTCTGCAACTTGGATATCCATATAATCAAATAGCATCTTTTCCAGTACCTCGCGGTAAAGTGGGGTATGCTTATATACGCTAACTATCTTTTCAATTTTTATTTTTTTAAGGTCAGCATCTTTTCTTATTACGCCCATCTTTTTGGCCACATGCAGGAAAACATAATTGAACAATCTTGAGTTATGGGCAACTATTCTTGCCAGAGACATCACATTCCGAAGTTTTTTCATAATGTTTACCAGATATTCTAAATTTATGTGGGGATTAAAAAGTGCAATATGATATGGCGAGATTGAAAATTCTACCGATTCCCCAATTCTCTGGGAGAGTATAGAGGATAAAATGAGTCCAAGAGTGTAATTACCTCGTGTTCCACCCCTAACACCGATAAACACAAGGCCTTTACCCTTTTCTACAACTATTCTCTTATCATTCCAGTCCATTTTCCATTCCCTGAGAATTTTTATGGCTGCGGAGTTAAGCATATCCATCTCTGGCTCCAGTATGGCAACTTCATAGGGCACAGGTATCTCCTCTCCCACCCAGGAAGGAGGCATGGCTATATCACGTATATACTCTACAATTACGCGATCTTCCTTTATTTCCACTATCCTCCATGCCGCACCGTTTATCACAAAACTCTCGCCTATATCCAGAGATGCTACAAAACTTTCATCAAGAACACCTATATACTCACCCCGAAATGTGAAAACGCGATAGCTTCGCTCATCTGGAATCATTGATATATTGCTATAAAAATACCTCATCCCACCTCCAGTTTTTCCAAAATAAATCCCGTCAAACCATATTTTGCCAAGTTCTTTGAGGAAGAGGAGAATCTCCTCAAATTCTTCATATTTAAGATTACGGAATGGATAAGTTCTCTTCACAATTTCATAAGCGGTCTTTGCAGCCATGCTCCTCTCAGAATTGGTCATTGCCACAATCTGATTAGCAAGAACCATAAGCGGTTTCTCCCGTATTCTCACCCGATCCACCCAGCGATGGCGTAGAAGCGTAAGAATGCTTGCGCTCTCCCTTATTTCCATGGGTGTATGAGCAAATATGATTCCTCTGGAAACTTCGTCTATTCTGTGTCCGGCTCGGCCAACTCTCTGTAAGAGTTTGGATACCTGACGTGGAGAGTTGTACTGAATTACGAAATCCACCACCCCAACATCTATGCCCAGTTCAAGTGACGATGTACATATGAGAGCCTTTATCTCACCTCTCTTAAATCTCTCCTCCGCATCAATCCGTACATCTCGACTAAGGGAGCCATGATGCACCCTTATTGGCGCGTCGGGGAAAAGCATATGATATCTCATACCCATATCCTCAGCAGTACATCGTGTATTGGTAAAAACTAATGTGGCACGATGCTTCTCAATCTCTTTCCACATTTCCACAAGCGTGGAGCCATAATCCACATCACATCCCATAATTGCGGATTCTTTCTCATATCCCCTTTCAGGAGCACGAATTTCAATATGCATACCCTTGTAAACCCTGACATCCACTATCTCTATGGGCTCTCTGGGAGAGAGAAATTTACCCACCTCTTCAGGATTTCCAACAGTTGCGGATAGTCCTATTATTTGATATTTTGTATATTCCCGGAGCCTCTCAAGAGCCACGGCAAGTTGCGCTCCACGCTCATCGGATGCAAGTTCATGAACTTCATCCACAATAACGAATTTTACATTTTTAAGACCCTCTCTGAGTCTTTTGCCAAGAAACATAATCTGAAAGGTTTCGGGGGTAGTAATAAGCACATCAGGAGGATGCAGCGATAGTTGCCTTCTTTCATAGGATGTGGTATCCCCATGTCTCACCGCTATCTTGAGCCCAAGTTTCTCACCAAAATCCTTCAATCTCTTGAACATATCTCTGTTGAGAGCGCGGAGAGGTGTAATATACACACATGCTATTTTTCCATATTTTCCGTTAATTATCTTATGAAAAATGGGGAGCATGGCAGCCTCTGTCTTACCGCTACCTGTGGGTGAGATGAGGAGCACATTGCGTCCCTCAAGAATAAAGGGTATTACTTTTCTCTGGGGTTCGGTGGGTTCGAATATACCCTTTTCCTCAAGTACTTCGCGTAGAATTGGATGCAGAGATTCAAACACTCTTTTGCTTATGAGGGGGAATATAAAAAATTTATTCTTTTCCCGTTCCTTAATCTAAAAAACAGTCGATTATATGGGCTAAAAATTAAATAGATTATCACAAATTATCCTATGGTGGGTAGATGCGACAAAAGAGTTTGGTTACGATAACCGTGGTTTTAGTGCTGGTAGTAGTGACCTTTCAAATCCCATTTTACAGTACAGGCCATGGAATTCTGCATTCTAATAGAGAGTACCATGGATTTACCTTTGACCACTATCCCAGTTATCAGGAGATGAACAGAACAATCCATGCAATGGCAAATAATTACAGTAGCATAATGAAAGTTTTTTCTATAGGAAAAACCTGGGGATGGGACCCTGTAACAGGAAAATATGATTCTCCCAGAGAAATATGGACCATAAAAATTTCAGATAATGTGGACAAAAATGAGAGCGATGAAGAGCCAGCGGTGTTGATAACATGGCACCATGCCAGAGAATGGATTGGTCCGGCGTTTAATTTATATCTTGCTCAGCATCTTGTTCAGGAATATGCCACCAACGCAACCATACACTGGCTCGTTGACCATTATGAGATTTATATAATTCCCATGGCCAACGCCGACGGATATGTGGAAGATGGCAATGGAAATGTGAATAATCTCACAGGTCAAGGTACAGGTGGATGGAGAAAGAATTGCAGAGACAATAACGGAAACGGGAAACTTGATGTGATAAACAAATGGGATGCAGAAGGTGAGGGTGTGGATCCCGAAAGAAACTGGGACTGGCACTGGAACGAGGGAGATTCCAATCCCAATTCACCCACATATCACGGTCCACAGCCATTCAGTGAACCCATGACCCGTGCAGAAAGGGATTTTATTCTCAAATATAATATCGATTCCTTCGCGGTTATTCACAGTTTCAGTGCTGCGATACTTCTTCCATGGTTCTATACAGCCCAGCCACCACCTCATGCAAATTTCTTTGCTTCCTTGGGTAAGAGTATGGCCCAACTCACAATGATGAACGGTAACCCATCGCAACATTATGAATATGGAAGGCCTGATCAGGTAATAGGTTACAGTGCTTCAGGAAGCAGTGCAGACTGGGTTTACGGAAAATTAAATAAAATCGCCATTGCTGTGGAAATGGAGCCCACGTACGGAAATTTTTATACTCAGGATGGCTTCCATCCCAAGTTAACTCTTATAAAAACATATTGTCGAGACCTGTATGAGGCCATGATATATTTCATAGAGATTAGCAACTCAAAATTGAAACCAAAGAATGATGCCCTTGACCAGCCAAACCCCTTTATAGTATGGGGGAAAGTTACAGACTCCTCCGGAAACCCCCTGCCATACACTCAGGTTACAATAAGGGACAATAAAACGGGAGAGACCATACATACCTACACCGATGAGAATGGGTTTTATATGCTGAATCTTGGAACTCTGAGCCATAAATATAACACCAAGACTAATTTCACCATATCTGCTGGCAACACCGTTAAAGCATTTCACATAAACAATAAAGGACGATTCAAAATTGATATCGAAATTACTTCAGTTCCAGAGTTTAATATTGGCATATCATTGCTCCTCACCATTCTGCTTCTTGCCACATTTGTAAAGAGATTCAGAGTTAACAAAGAGTAACACATTTATATATTTTTTTCATACTCTTTATTATGATTCAGAGATTTGGAGTGTCCATTGATGATACGCTTTTAAAAAAGTTTGATGAATATATTACAAAGAGAGGCTATATCACCAGATCCGAAGCCATAAGAGATCTCATAAGAGATGCACTTATTGAAAACACAATTACGAGTAACGAGAATGTTGATGTTTTCGGAACCATAACCATGATATATGACCATGAGGTAAAGGGGATAACGGAGAAGATTACCCATATTCAGCATAGTTATGTGAATGAAATCAGAGCAGCAGTACATGTACATGTAGATGAGCGGAATTGCTTAGAAGTAGTAATAGTCCATGGAAAATCAAAAATAGTTAGAGAAATCGCCGATAAACTGGGAAGTTTGAAAGGCGTTAAGAATGTTAAATTTCAACTCACAATAGTTGAACCTTAACTACCTCTTTTTTAAGTTTTTGATATTCTCAGTAGTAAGAATTAAATATTTGTATGCTATTCGTGTTACAGAAAAAATAAAAGGTGATACCATGCACATACCGGATGGATATTTAGGTCCCGCTACATGTTTGTTCTTTTACGTAGTGATGATACCAATCTGGTACATAGCATTCAAGATAGCCCGCAAAAAAATGAATGAGAAAAGTGTACCAATGCTTGCCATGCTCTCTGCCTTTGCCTTTATAGTGATGATGTTTAACTGGCCTGTGCCCGATGGAACAACGGCACATATGGTGGGAGCGGTGCTTATAGCAATACTATTAGGCCCATGGGCCTCAGTCATAGCAATAAGTGTAGCGCTACTTATCCAGGCATTTTTCTTTGGTGATGGAGGATTAACAAGTTATGCTGCAAACTGTTTTAATATGGGATTTGTAATGCCATTTGTAGGCTACTACGTCTATCGCTTTCTTCTTAAGGTAATAAAAAAAGATAATGCATGGACACTCGGCGTTTCAGGAGCTATAGGTGGATATGTGGGTATAAACACCGCTGCTTTTATGGCTGGACTTGAATTTGGAATACAACCCTTCATTGCACCAGGATACTGCCCATATCCCTTTACGGTATCTATCCCCGCTATGCTTTTGGCCCACATGTTGGTAGCAGGACCAGTTGAGGCAGTAGTAACTGGAGCGGTTCTCTATTATCTAAAGTCTCACGCATCTCATCTGCTTAAACTTTCTAAACTTACTCTGAGAGGTGAGAGTCATGGAAGCATGGATTAAAAAAACACTGATAGTAATAATAATTCTCTGTATAATCTCTCCAATAGGCATACTCCTTACATGGAATTATGGAGATGCATGGGGCGAATGGGGTCAAGTTAAAATTGGAAACAAAACATGGATGCCCCAACACTACAGTGGCGGAGCACCACTTCAAGATTATGACGTTCCTGGCTGGGATTCTCAGATAATGGCATCCCTCGGGTACATAATTTCAGCATTCGTTGGAGTATTTATGGTAATAACAGTTACCTTAGGAATAATAAAACTAGGGGAAATATCCAATGAACTTCGTAAACGCAACACTGAAAAGTATTGAGTCGCTGGAAGAAATTAACGTCAATCATTCAAGATTACATAGAATAAACTCTGAATCAAAAATAATCTCAGTAATCATAGTCCTAATTTTAATGATCATTTTAAATTCTATAGTATCTCTTTTTTTGCTTCTTCTTTTTCTTACTGGAGAGTCACTAATATTTGAAAGAAATGTTTTTAAGACATGGATTTTCGTGCCACTTTTCACAGGAATCATTGCCATTCCCGCAATTTTCATTACTCCAGGCACTCCTATCGCACATTTAGGTTTTATAGCAGCAACCTATGAAGGTCTATTGGCTGCGATACATCTGATACTAAGAACTTTAATTGCAGTAACTTGCGTTGCACTTTTAACCAAGACCACACCCTGGGAAGATATACTTGCATCTTTAAACTTGCTACGAATTCCAGAAATATTCATATTGATCTTGTTCCTAACATTTAGATACATATTTTTCTTAGCGAGAATAACGGAAGCAACACTTCTATCACTAAAGAGCCGAATAATAGGAAAAGAGAAGATCCTTCAGTCCTGGAAGATGTATGCTCCCCTTGTGGGAAACTTATTTATAAAATCATATGAAATGCAGGAGAAGATATACATAGCGATGAATGCACGGGGTTTCCATATGAAAAAAGATGAAATGTTGAGCCCGGTAAGGGTAAGATTAAAGGGTATTAACTGGGGATATGTGGCAGTATTTATATTTCTTGCCTTTATACTTCTCTGGACAGATGGTGATTTAATATGGATGTTGCCCAGTTGGAGCGGGTAAGTTATTCCTATCGCAATTCCCCAGCCATAGCAGATGTGAGTTTACATATAAAGGAGAGCGAAGTTATATATCTCATAGGTGAGAATGGTGCTGGAAAGAGTACTCTTCTCTTAATATTGGCCGCTCTATTTGTGCCTACTTCTGGTATTGCTAGAATATTTGGAAAAGTCATAACAGAGAAAAGTACCAAAGATATAGGTCTGCGGAGAAGAATAGGAATAGTATTTCAGGACCCAGATGTACAGTTATTCTCACCGACAGTGTATGATGATGTATCCTTTGCACCAAGGCATCTTACAACTGGAGATTATAAACTATACACAGAAAAGGCCATGGAGACCATGAAAATATCGCATTTGAGACAGAGGCATCCATATGAACTGAGTGAAGGAGAGAAAAAAAGAGTGGCAATAGCAACAGTTTTATCATATGATCCTGAATTTATATTATTTGATGAACCCACTGCCAATATGGATGGTAGGGGCAGAAGAGAGTTCAAATCACTGCTAAAAAAATTAATTGATGAGGGGAAAACAATAGTAATAGCAACTCATCTGTTAAGAGACATAGTGTATGCCACCCGAATAATAGGGATGTATAAGGGCAAAATTGATTATGACGGTGACCCATATGTATTAAAAAATAAAAAATATCTAGAGAAGTTAAATATTCTTTAGAGCAGATAAGCAATAAATACACCTGCAGCAATTGCTGAACCAATCACGCCCGCAACGTTTGGACCCATGGCATGCATCAGCAGAAAATTCTCCGGATTTTCCTTTGCACCCATTCTTTGCACCACCCTGGCACTCATGGGCACAGCGCTAACTCCTGCAGCACCGATCATGGGATTTATCCTGCCTCTAGAGAGAACATAGAAAAGTTTACCAAGAAGTACACCGCCAGCAGTTGCTGTTGCAAATGCCACTACACCCAGCAAAAGGATTTCTACGGTCTGGAGATTTAAGAATCTCTCTGCGGTCATCATGTAGCCAACTCCCAGACCGAGAAAAATGGTCGCTATGTTTATCAACTCATTCTGTGCGGTTTTAGATAATCTCTCTGTAACACCACACTCACGCAAAAGATTTCCAAACATAAGCATTCCCACAAGGGGAAGTGCTGTTGGAACAAGAAGCCCCACAACTATGGTGGTTATTATGGGGAAAAGTATCTTCTCCTTCTTGCTCACCTTTCTAAGGGGCTCCATTACCACATTTCTCTCCTTCTTTGTGGTTAATGCCCTGATAACCGGAGGCTGAATAATGGGTACAAGAGACATATAAGAATAAGCAGCCACCGCCACCGCACCTAAGATTTCCGGTGCAAGTTTTGTTGCAGTATAAATGGTGGTCGGGCCATCTGCACCACCTATTATACCTATGGCCGCAGCCTGATTAACATTAAATCCCAAAATGAGAGCAGTGAGCATAGCACAGTAAATTCCTACCTGGGCTGCCGCACCCAGTAAAAATGTCTTGGGATCCGCGAGTAGAGGTTCAAAATCAGTCATGGCCCCAACTCCCAAGAAAATGAGAAGAGGTATAACCTCCGTGCTTATAAGATATTTATATACAAGATACAAGAAACCTGTGGGTGCTTCTGTTATCCCGCTAAGAGGTAAATTAACTATTATGGCACTGAATCCTATGGGAACCAAAAGTAGAGGCTCCATCTTATATTTAATGCCCAGGGTAACAAAGATAGCACCTACCACAATCATCACTATTTCTTTCCAGGAAACTGCGAATATACCCATAAGGTTTGTGAATATATCCAACATTATGGTCACCCAACTACCACCAGCGGGGTACCACGCTCCACGTTATCTCCTGGATTTACAAGTATCTCCTTTACAGTACCATTTCTAGGCGCCACTATCTCATTCTCCATTTTCATTGCTTCAAGAATTATAAGCACATCTCCTGCCTTGACTGAATCACCCACATTAACCTTCACATCTAGTATCTTGCCTGGCATGGGAGCCGTAACGCTTCCACTTTTACCCTCCGTTACCATAGTTTTTTGTTTTGGTGTCTCAGGAACCTTTGATGTTTCCACTCTGGGAG
>WALG01000034.1 GCA_015522955.1 DHVE2 group archaeon | reverse complement strand
CAGAGGCAAGGTTATGGAATCTAAAGGCGGGAGTGGAGAAACTTAAAATTTCTAACGAAATAGATGAATCTATAAAGGAGTACGCCTATATGCTAGATGAACTCTACACTCAGCATTTTCAAGAGCATGAACTATTTTCCGGGGTGGAACTCAATGCTCAACTGGTTACAGCATTTTTAAGAGGAATTGAAAAGGATAAAGAGAACAATGCTGTTTTATCACGTGGGCTGTCTTTACTTCTCAGAGATGGGATAAACATGATGACCAAAATTCGAGAGGATATGGAAAAAAGTAAAAATTCAGCCATGGGACATTTGCATCGTGGCTCACTGTACGAACTCAGGAAATCAACTCCGCAACTTCGTTAAGGGAAGCAATCTTTTAAATACCATGCCTCTTATAGGACAGAAGAAAGGGGCAGATGAAAGTGTACAAAGTACAGCGATTTCAACTGTCCTTGTGTTAAAAGGAGGTATATATATGCAATTCGACGATATGAACATAAAACAGGAAACAAAGAATTTCCTGAAAAAGAATGGATTCACCGTGCCCACAGAGGTACAAGAAAAGGTTATACCAGTTGCATCCCATAGAGATGTGATTGTACAATCCCGTACGGGTTCAGGTAAAACTCTTGCCTTTTTGATACCTGTCTTTGAAAAAGTTGAGCGAGGTAATTTTGTGGAGACCATAATCCTTGTACCCACAAGAGAACTTGCCCAGCAGGTTGAAAGGGTATCTCGGGGATTGGGGAAAGAACATGGCGTGAAAACCCTTGCAATTTATGGTGGGGCAAGCATGGAGCGACAAATTGCAGGTTTGCCAAGTACCATAGTGGTAGGCACTCCTGGAAGGGTTATGGATCTTATGCGAAGAGGGTACCTTCATCTAAAATCTTTAAAATTCTTTATACTGGATGAAGCGGATAGAATGATGGATATGGGATTCTTGGATGACATACTCTGGATAATGGAAAGAACAAATAAAGATAAGAGAGTACTTCTCTTCTCGGCCACGATGCCGGGAGATATAATAAGATTAGCAAGAAAATACACGAAAAATCCTGAAAAATTCATTCTATCTGAGGATGAGATAACTGCCAAGGGAGTAGTGCAGTACCGAGTGAATGTTGGTGAAATAAACAAAATGGCAAAATTATCCGCGCTGCTGGATTCAGAGCCAGGAAAATACCTAATATTCTGTAACACAAAGAGGAAAACGCAGGAAGTTGCTGATAAACTACGCAGACTGGGTTATAAGAGTTATGCTCTTCATGGAGATATGAGACAGGGAATGAGAACCCGAACCATGGATGCATTTAAGCGGGGAGATATAAATATTCTCATTTCCACGGATGTTGCGGCTCGTGGAATAGACGTAACAGGAATAACCCATGTGGTGAATTATGATGTACCTATGTATCCGAAAGATTATGTGCATCGTATAGGACGCACTGGAAGAATGGATCGAAGAGGGAAAGCAGTGACCTTTGTTACCCATAACGATGAAACGTATATTCGTAGAATTGAGGATCTTATAGGCTCGCGAATACCTGAGATGAAACTCAAAGGTGTAGGAAAAATTCGAGAGAGAATTGACTATAGAGAATATTCAGATATATATGGTATGGTGCGGTTTCATTTTAAGTTGCGAAGAGAACTGAGTGAATGGGAGATAATCAAGAATATTGAAAAAGAAGGAGTTGATGATAACGCTATTGGGAAAATAGATGTGGCAAAGGTACAAGGAACAATTGATGTTCACTATTCTTCAGCACACAGGATTAAAAAGGTAGGGATATTTAAAAATATTGAACTGGTACGAAGACGTTACCCAGAAATGTAGTCTATTTCCCATCCTTTTTATACCCTAAACTCTTTATCTATGAAAATCATATCTTCTTCTCAGATGGAACATAGATGCCTTATTTGTGGTAAGAAGTTGCATGACCCCTTCGCAATTTACTGTGCTGAATGCGAATACGAGATAAGAAGGGCAAGGTTAGCCGATGAGGAGACTCTAGAGGAGTATATAGAAAAGGTTAAAGTAACCACAAGGGAAGTAAATCTTGAGGGTATCAAGCCACTGGATATGTGGTTTTCATCTCACTGATTTTTAATTTTAATTGAAACTCCATACATGGCCATGATATAATCAACGATGTTTCGAATATCTTTGCTGTGATATTCAATCTCATTCTTTCTTGTTCTGTAAAAATGCTTGTAAACTTCAAATCTCTGAAACATCTCGTTGTATCTTATGGCCAACTTGAAGGATCTTGCGACGTTTTTGTGTGATGTAATTTCAATCTCCACACCTTTTTTTAGAGTTTCTGGGGAAATTTCCATCTCCATACCAACACACCACTGCCTGTTTATTGGATAGGTAAATTAAAAAAAGTATAAAAAGGTATCAAGAGGTATCCTCATCCTTGAAGAGTTGCTGTTCCTCCTCGGGAGTCAGATCTATCTTTCTCTCATTCTCCTCTTTTTTCTTTAATTTTTCAGTTTCTTTTTCAATCTCTTCGTAACTTGGAATAGGACCAAGGACTTCCTTTGCACTTCCCACTAGTTTTTCAATTTCTTTATAGGAGAGTGGAGATATTTTCTCTTCCTTCTCCTCACCACTTAAATACTTCGCTGTGGACTCAACAAGTTTTGTGATCTCAAATGGAAATATTATCTTGGTTGCCTGGCCATTTGCCACTTGGCTTAATGTATCCAGAGATAGAACACTCAAAGCCTTAGAAGTCAATGTGGCTGAACCCAGTGAGATAATACGGTACCTCTGTGCCTCTCCCTGTGCCTTGAGGATAGTGGCAAGTCTTGTACCCTCTGCCTCAAGAATTCTGGCCTGTCTGAGACCCTCTGCCTCAAGAATTCTGGATCTCTTTTTACCCTCTGCCTCTAAAATCTGGGAGCGCTTCACACCGTCTGCCTTGAGTATAGCCGCTCTTCTCTCCCTCTCTGCAGCAGTCTGTGCCTCCATAGCCTGTTTAACCCTTGCCGCAGGGTCTACCTCTTTGATCTCCACAGCCTCAACCTTCACCCCCCATTTATCTGTAGCCTCATCCAGGATATCTCTCAATTTTGCGTTTATACTTTCCCTGTTATATAGTATCTCATCCAAGTTCATGTTTCCTATAACAGACCTAAGGGTAGTTCTTGCTAGATTTATTGTTGCCAGTTTATAATCCTGCACCTCAAAAAATGCTTTCTTAGCATCCACCACACGGATATAAATCACGGCATCCACAGCAGTAGGCGAGTTATCCCTGGTAATAACTTCCTGCTTAGGAACATCCCATGTTTGAGTTCTCATTTCCATGTGAATTACTTGGGAAAAAGGCATCACTATTCTCAATCCTGGCTGTAAGACACCCTTGAAAGTGCCCAGAAATATGTAGATTCCGCGCTCGTATGGTTTTATTATCTTCACCATGGAAGATAGTAACCACACCACGAAAATGGCGATTATTATTGCCACTCCAATTATTGCACCATCCAAATCTATCACCTCATTTGATTTCTCTTACCACCACATGGACACCTTCTCCTTTGATTACTCTAACCTTCTTACCTTTTTCTATTACCGAATCTGATGTGGCACTCCAGATATCCCCTTCTATCTTTACCTTGCCTTTAAGGTTATTTGGCTCCACTCTTTTTATCACAAAGCCTTCTTTGCCAACCAGTGTGTCTACAGTCGTGGTAGCCTCTAATCCATGTTCTCCCAATTTTTTATAGAGGAGCATGGTTAGAACTGTGGCTACTATTGAGGTAATAATTATAAGTGCTACGGCGAATTCTACACTGACCTCGGGAACCATGAGAAATACTATACCTATAACCACAAAAACAGTGCCTGGAACGCCGATGAAAAACCCTGGAGTATGCACTTCCACTAACAGCATGGCTAGTCCAAGAATTATACAGACTATTCCCAGTGAGAAGAGGTCCATCATTTGTTAATGGAAGCAGTGGTATATAAACTTTAAGGGTAAATTGTTATTATTCTCATTTTAATTTTTTAGGAATGGTTATCTTTACACATATTTGTAGCGTAAGATTTATATTTGCATAGACCAATATAGATTGGAGGAGATGAGCATGGTTCCTCACAAGAAGAGAGAAGAATATGGGTTGGAGAAGGAAATTGAGAAGGAAGTAAAGGCAATGTTGAAGGGTGAAGAAGACATAGAACTTCCATCTCCAGAGGAATAAATTTCATCTTTACTTCTTTTATTTTTTGTAAAACTTAAATATTCGCATGAGCATGGGTTTTTTATGGATATTCCATGGGTGGAAAAGTATAGACCACGAACTTTGCGGGATGTGATAGGTAACAATAAGGTAATTTCTGAGATTCTTCAGTGGGCTGAGGGATGGGAGAGAGGAGAGTCTAGATACAAGGCTCTTATTCTGGTAGGCAAGCCTGGATGCGGAAAAACCACAGTGGCCCGTGCATTGGCTCATGATATGGGATGGGGTGTAATAGAGTTAAATGCCTCAGATGTGAGAAATGAGAAGAAAATAAAAGAAATTGCCCTGAGAGGGGCGGTCTATGAAACCTTCACAGATGAAGGCGAGTATATAAGAGCCAGTAGGGGTGGTAGAAAACTCATAATATTCGATGAGGCGGATAATCTTTATGAAGGAGTTAAGGATGGAGATCGCGGTGGTAAAAAGGCCATTGTTGAAACCATAAGAAGAACACGGCAACCTGTGATTCTCATAGGAAATGATTACTATTCCATAGTCAGTGGGGTATGGGGAAAGGCTCTTAAATCGCTTGCTAAGGTGATAAAGTTCAGAGCCCTTACAAGAGCACAGGTTGTTAAAATCCTTAAGAGGATATGCCAGGCTGAAAAACTTGCATGCGAGAATGAGGTTCTCTATGCTCTTGCTTCCAAATCAGGAGGGGATCTCAGGGCAGCCATTAATGACCTTCAGGCCATAGCACAGGGTAAAAGAATTATAAAGGCAGAGGATGTGGAAGCCCTTGGGTGGAGAGATGTAAGAAATCAGATTTATACTACTACTCTTATAATTTTACAT
>WALG01000033.1 GCA_015522955.1 DHVE2 group archaeon | reverse complement strand
CATCTTCTGTTTTTTGTGACAATTGCACCCATCACAAAATGACTTGAACTTTTATGCGAATATCCAAGATCTCCCGATTCGTCTATGTAGATGTAAAGCACACTGCTCATCTTTTAATCCCAATACCATAAGCCATTTTTATTATTTAGAAATTTCATTTCTCTTTATTTTTCCGCATTTCCCTACCTTTTCATGCTTTTAATTAATTTTTGCCTCACCTTGAGAGCTCTGTGTATCCCCTTATCTTGCTTCTTCGTCATTTCTGGAGAACATTTAAATAAAAGTGCTCATGATTATCTATTATGACGCATAACTCCAAGTTCTATTAATGGTGAGTATAGTTTTAATCCTTATTACTGCCTCCTTTCTACCCACTCTATATGCACATGCACAGGCACCAGAATTCAAGAATAATAATGAGCGAATTTCACTTCCCAATTGTAGTTTATTGAGAATACCAGAAGGAGATGTTCAATCCTATCAATCCGTGATTATTCTTTCCCATATGCCCGGAAAACACAATGTATCTCTCAAGGTAAACATAACTTTCTCTGCACAGGTAAATAATTTACTATCCATCAACAACTCGGCTAATTATACCATTCCGATGATCCCTCTGCCTCAGAATAATAACTGGTATATATCATCAATTCCGGGATTTTTTCGCGTTTGACTTTCAGGATTGCTTTGTTACTGGATATTTCTTCTGTTTCCACACTCTCTGGCCATTTCCCTTGGAATATCACCTTTACCAGATACTCCCTGCGTAGAGGGTACCTGTGTATCATCTTCCCCTTATTTATGAAGATGACATCATCCACAATTGGCATCAGATAGGGGAGGTTATGGGAGGATATGAAAAGAGTTACCTTTTCCTTCTTTAATTTCTGTATCAATTTTTTCATCCATAGTGCAACACTTGGATCCAGACCGGAAAACGGCTCATCTAAAATAAGAAATTCTGGTTTATATAGCAGGGCTCTAAGAAGCGCAAGTCGCTTTCTCTGACCATGAGATAGTTCCGATGGTAGTTTGTCTTTCTTGTCAGATAACCCAAATTTTTCAAATAAGGGTTCCATTTCTGAATGAGGTATGTCATTCAATTCTGCTATATACACAATATTCTTGTAGACGGTGGTATCAAGAAAAGTTGGTTCCTCCTGAACGTATCCAATAGGTGGGTTTACATGAAGATACACTTTTCCAGAATCCGGATAGAGAAGACCTGCCATTATCTTCACCAGTGTGCTTTTTCCAGCACCATTGGGACCCACCAGGCCCACAGAGGTGCCCTTTTCTATCTTAGAGGATACGCCTCTGAGTGCCTTTACCGGTCGCTACCATCGTGAATAGGTTTTCTTAATATTCGCTACTTTCACCGTTTCCATTGTAATACCCCACACCGTAAGTTCCCAGAGAGGTTTTTATGCTCAGATAACCTTGAGATTGTATGTTAAGTGGAATTTTTAATTCGCTCCCTGTATAGTTGAAGGTTATTCCCACAGGTCTGAGATCCAGATACACCTCTCCAGTAAAGAATGGCTTTTTCTCTCCAATATAATCTATTATAAGTGAGCCGTTGTCTAGTCTTGCATATACGCCATCCAGATGGAATATCGAGTTCTCAGTGAGAATGAATTCCGGCATGTTTCTCCCATCCTTAACATTGTAGGTAGTGGGATACACCACATAATAACCACCCATTGCTTTGTAAATCTGTGATCCTTGAGATGTGTCTGGAGGGCCAATAACCGTTTCATTCCACTGAAATTCAAATATCCTCTTTGAATTATTTAGCACAAAGGGCACTACACCCTCATACAGATTACCGCTTATTTCATCAAGTAGCGTTCTGTTTTCCAGAACCTCTTCAGGAGGTATCTCATCAGGTATCCTGAAAATGGTTATACCCCAAGGATAATTGGCATAGATCTCGAAGGGATACAGTGTGGTTCCAAGGCGCGCATAGATGGTAACTGTATCATTTGGACCATATTCCCTTTTATCAACTCCAATATACACAGGAACAATATGCTCTGTATGTGATGCAACATAGTTGATGTAAATCACCATACTCACAATTAGTATAACTATCACAATCACGATTCCAAGTATTTTCCTTGTTCCTGTATTCATGGCTCATCACCCATACAGAGAATATAAATAAAGAGATAAAAAAGTTTAGGTAGGTATGGACCTCAGAGAACAATAAGGCTTTAGAGATGGATTTATTAAGTGACCTAAACATGGTTTGTAATATTTTTATGCAGTTTTTTCCTCCCCCGCACACTCTCAAAAGTCATAGCACATCCAGATAATGCTGTGATTATCCCGAATGAAATGGGTATGAGAGAGTTTCTTCCTTTGCAAGTTATAATCACTGAAAGGGTAAATCTGTCAGTGGAATTCATTCGCAAAGTATGAATACCTATCCCCGTGGTTATCCATCTATCCAGAGAGATTTTTTTTACCATCCATAGATACGCTTATGTTCTTCATTGAACTATTTTGATTAAACTTCCCAGTTATTGTGATATTTACCTCCACATTCTCACCATAACTTATAATGTATATTTTACTTGGTAATTTTGGCTCCAAGTATACATCAAAATGCTCCTTTGCTGAGGTGTGAAATCCATATGCTGTGGCACCAAAGAAAATCAGAGAAGCAACGAAAATTGCCACGATTAGATGTTTCATCTTCATTCCAATGCCCTCCTTTTATAGGTATTCAACCATATGTAGGTCAGGTGAATAATCTCAAGATATGCGAAAATGGAGATAGAGAGATATATAATCATCTTTGTTGGATCCTCATACATCCCTGTAGCCAAGCCTGGGAGTACAGAAAACGGTAAAAACAGAACTAATTTCTCTGCAGAGATATTAGATGTCATCAAATTTATCAGGAAGCCACCCACAAAATAGAAAACAGGTATAATTTCACTAAGCGGAGAGTATCTTATGAATACTGCGGCTACAAAAGAAATGGAAAATGAACACAGAAGAATAAGAAGTATGCCCAGTATAAAAGTGAGGGAAAGCCCAAGTCCGAAGATTAGAAAATTCCCTGAAAAAATAAGGAAGATTAGGGCTATTATCAAAGTCGTTATAGAGATATTTAACCCATACACCATCAGTTTTGCCAAGGCAAAATCTCCACGGCCTACGGGATAAGTGATAAATGTATCAACTATACCCCGGGTTTCATCGGATTTGAGTTCCACTATATAAAGAAGGGATACGCTCATACCAAAGAGTAAAAAGAAATACATAAGAAAGGATGAGATTATGGAGGAAAGATATTCTTCGGGCTCATTCTGATAGAGAAGTTTCACTCCGAATAACCACTGAATTAGAAGAAAACTTATGATAACTGAGAAGATGAGAGGCATCACATAGGATGATATTCTTTTGGATTCCATCTCATATAGAATTCTCAATCTACGCCAGTTCATCTTTTATCGCCCCCTCAATTGAGGCCATATTTATACCATATATCTTTCCATTATATTCAGCCAGGACACGAAGGAGGTTTTTTATCTCTTTTATATCCACCCTTACCTAAATCCCTTTTCGATCAGATATTCTTTAAGGCTTTCTACATTATCTGCTCTTATCATCATACTCAATATTCCTCCTTTTTCAATAATTCTGATTATTTTACCGTTGTTTATTAAAATTACCCGATCGGCAATGACCTCCAGATCCGCAATGTCATGAGAAGAAATGAAAAAATTTATTCCCTCTTCTTTGCTCAGTCTGTGAATGGTGTCTCTTATCTCTACCTTTATAATAGGATCCAACTGCGTAAAAGGCTCATCGGCTATTATCAACACGGGATTGTGAACCACCGCCTGAGCAATACCTACCCTCTTTTTGTAGCCCATAGAAAGAGAGCCAATTCTCTTATGCTTTACATCTCGAAGCCCTATGATATCTATAACATGCTTAACATGGGAGATATCTACATTGTATAAATCTGCTATTTTCCTCAGAAAATATTCCACTTCTAATTCTGGGGGAAAGGCTACCTTGTCTCGAATAACTCCTATGCTTTCCCTGAAATCCTTCTCTCCCGTTTTTATTACAACTTTTCCGGAATCTCTCTCAATTAAGCCCACAATTATGTTAATAAGGGTGGTTTTACCGGCACCGTTTGGGCCAACAAGTCCTGTAATACCCCGACCAATATCCAGAGATACACCTCTAAGCGCTATCGTTTTGCCATATCTTTTCGTCACGTTCCTTATTTTTATCAGCGCATCAATCACTATATCCACCCTCTTTCCTCTCCTTTATGTAGCGATATATCAAAATCACAAAGGCTGGAATAGCAAGGGCAAGCAGTATCGGCCACAGCATCCAGATATAAATCTGAATCATAGAAAAGTAATCAACTGGGCCAAGATGGATGTTTGTCTTTTCAAGACCAAGCAGAAATATAAAATTTTTATTATGTGCCAAAAGTCCATTTATGATGGGATCAAATCCGAAACATCCTGCAAAGAAAAGCAAGCGCGATACCATACCATAATGATAATCACTATGGTCACCTTGCTCCAAAACTGCACCACTCTCTCCTTTTATATAATTATATGTATCTACTTCCAGTTGCCAGCGATATTGCACTATACCATGCGTGTTGAATGGGTACATTGTATAGTCTTCTGTATGAGAGGCATTGGTATAGCTTCCATTATAATAGGATACCACATTTCCATTACCGTAGAAGAATGGAAGAACCACTTTCTCCCCATAGTAATAGACATCATCTCCTGAGATATTAAACCTGACTTCATTGGTGAGCACCGTGTAGCTTCCCTCATAAAATAGGGTTAGATTAACAATAAGCGTATTCTCCACCACTCTGAACCACAGTTTTCCGAGACGCATAACTCCGTATTCATCCCATTTTATTCTGTATTCAGCATACTCACCATCTTCATAAAATCCAGATGTTTTGGGATGAGGCAAAGTTTTAAGCAAAAGATACTCTCCACCGTACACTATGGTGAAGAAGAGAATGACCGCAATTATCGCAGCGATTAAACCCTTGCCTTTCATAGTTCTTGCCTCCATACACCCTTCTTCAAAAAATAATAAAAAAATTAGGGATATTCTATCCATTTATCCTCTGACCAGCTGCCTCCATAGTCTGTGAAATGAATCGCTGTGTAGGTCACCGCTTTTTTATGACCAACGCCAACATTAATATACCATTCTGTTTCTCCCCACGCCGCGTACTCGTGCTGTGCATTTATTGGTTTCACATCTTTATAGGAGATTGTACTGTCCACAGACCTTTCTTTCTCCACCACATACACCGGGGAATCATAGCCCACAATCTCACTGTCCACAATATGATACCCCACATAGTACTGACGATATGTCCAGTGGATAGAGAGATAGGTATCACCGATCTCTACATTATTCCAGATCCATGTATGCTCATGCGTGGCTGTTTTATCTTTAGTCACACTGTATGCATGTGCCACAGGGGATGCCATTATGACTAAAACTCCTGTACCAAGTAATATACTAAGTAATAAGGTGGTGGCAATCCTTTTTATACCTTTCTTGGATGCTTTCATGTAACTCCCCCAATGAATGTTACTCATCAAAAATATATAAATATTTTCCATTAAATTTTGGATTAATTCCATATATGGGCAAATTAACTTCTATTCTTATGGCACAATAACACTCTGAAAAATCCCGGGGTACTGGGCTATGAGTTTTCTTATTTTGTATTTTGAAATCCAGTACCGCCCATTTCTCTCATGTAACTCATACCCCATATCTTCAACTACCCGCGCATCTTTTGCATCCATAAGATAACCCTCATAGGAGTTGGAAGGGATAAAAAAGGTTATAGGAATAAAAACAGAATCCAGGGGAAGATTGGTCGCTTCTGCAATCTCCCTGAGTTTCTCCGGGTTGATTTTTATTCTCTGGTTTCCATCCTCAATAACAGGCTCCTTGAGCAATCTTTTTAGCGAAACTCTCCGCTTTACCATACCTCTGTTTATCCCCATGAGTTCTTCTTTGAGAATATTCTCGATTACCATCCTCTCTCCTGAAGTCTCTCGCTGAGTTGGGATATTTCCTGGCCATACATGCCCTTGAGACCCTTGGATACCTCCGCTATAACACCCGGCTCATCATAGTGCATAACGGCCTCCACTATCGCCTTGGCCATCTCCTCGGGGTTGGGAGACTTGAATATTCCGCTTCCAACGAAGACTCCATCGGCTCCAAGATTCATCATAAGTGCTGCATCCGCAGGGGTAGCCACACCCCCTGCTGCGAAGTTCACCACGGGCAGGCGCTGCAATCTCTTAATTTCCAGTAATTCCTTATAGAGTCCTTCTATTATCTCATTTAGTGCATAATGCCCATAAACAGGTTCTTCAGGAGTCACAACGGGTTCGAATCCATTGAGTTCCTTCACACGGAGAAGAAGTTTTCCGTACGATTGCGCGTAATTCTTAGCCAGTTCGTGGATTTTCTCATCATCCATGTATTTCAGTTCCTCAATTGCACGATTTACAAGACGAATATGGCGCACAGCCTCTATCACATTTCCTGTACCAGCCTCTCCCTTGGTACGAATCATGGCTGCTCCTTCCCATATGCGACGGACTGCCTCCCCGAGATTGCGGCATCCACATACAAATGGTATGGTAAATCCCCGTTTATCTATATGGAAAAACGGATCTGCAGGAGTTAGAACCTCACTCTCATCAATCATATCCACACCCAGAGCCTCCAGTGCACGGGCCTCCTCGATGTGGCCTATGCGCACCTTAGCCATCACAGGAATGCTCACAGCATCCATGATTTCCTGAATTTTGTTGGGGTCTGCCATTCTGGCCACTCCCCCGGCGGCGCGGATATCTGCAGGTACGCGTTCCAAGGCCATTACAGCAACCGCCCCTGCATCCTCCGCTACCCCAGCCTGTTCTGCATTAGTAACATCCATTATCACACCGCCTTTCTGCATTTTTGCAAATCCTCTCTTTATGAGATCGCTACCATACCTTATATTTTCCAGATCAAGATGGAACGGCATTCCAATCACCTCATCCCTCCCATGGCTCGCACATTTATTTATCTTTCGTTGATATTTGTAACATCATGTCCACTATCTAAAAAGAGATGAGATTTAAACTCTTTTAATCCTCGATGCAATGCGGTGGCAGGGAAGGAATCACTAAGGCTTTGCATCCATTCAGGTGGCAGGAACGATGAGAAAGAATATTCCTGTTATGAATGATATGGGCCAAGTAATAGCACTGGTCACTGCGGTGGCAGTACGCTCAGTTCTCGTAACTGATGAAATAAGCAATCCAATGGATATGGTGTTTAGTGCTGCAATTATAAGTAGTGCCAGTACCCCCAGCGAGATTGATATCCATTCCCTAAAACCAACAGCAAAGAAGAGAAGCACCAGAAAAGTATCCGGAGTGCCCATATCTATTATTTTTCCTCCATTTATTATTGCTACCCTACCTGCAAGTATCTCAGCCTCCCCCATATAATGCGTGGTAATCAATATTCCACATCCTTGGGATTTTGCCCTTCTTATAATCTTCCATATTTCGTGGCGAGATTCCACATCCAGTCCAACCGTAGGTTCAGCAAGAACCAGGAGTGATGCTCCCCCCAAGCAATGAGATGGCCACACTAAGCCTTCTCCGCATCCCACCACTTAGTTCTCTTACTTTTTACTGGGTATGCCCATCTCTTTTATGAGAGTCAAGGCATTGCCTATAGATACATTTTTGAGCATAGCATAGATTTTAGATTATCCGCTCCGCAGTTATCCTCAGCAGAGTATTTTTTTTCCAGCACCGTTAAGATCCAAAAGTGCAAAGATTTCACCCGACATTCAGGGAGGTTCTACACTAACAATCAAGGGCTTGGGTTTGTCCCCATTTGGTGGAGGAAGAAGAGGTAATCTTGTTTTGCATATTGAGATAGAGGTGCCCAAGAAACTGAGCAAAAAGGCGAAGGAACTTGTAAAACAGTTGGCAAAGGAGATGGATGTGGAAACGAGGAGATCTTGGTTTTCAAGGTAAAATTACAATAGAATTCTTGACAAGAGTTATATACCCGATGTCTATGCAGGGGGCCATGGATGAGAGTATTGAAGCGTATGTGCTCCTAACTGTGGAGATAGACAAGGTAGAAAAGGCACTTAAAGAGATAAAGAAGAAAGTGAAAAATGTAAAAGAGGCAAATGCAGTTACTGGCCCCTATGATGCAATATTGCTTGTTGAAGCCTCAAGTCTCAGAGAACTCACCAGAGTGATACTTCCAAAAATATACACAGTTGAGGGTGTAATAGACACTACAACGGCAATGGTTATCCCTCAAGAGTGATAAACAAGAGAGATAAAAATGGTTACCAAGGGAAAAACCGCAGAGTACTACGCACATCTAAAAAGAATTAGAAGGCGCAGAAAAAGAAGGCAACTGCTCTTCATTCATGTTAAAAAAGCCAAAAGAAAGGTAGTTTTGAGGAGATACCACATCCGCGTTGAAAAGGAAAAAATCACTCCTAAGGAAGGACTTGCAATTTTAGTTGGCACCCAGATAGGCGCTGGTGTTCTAGGATTGCCCTATGCAGCCGTGAGGGTGGGGTTGATTCCTGCCACACTGATTCTTTTCGGTGTAATGCTCCTTTTGCTATTCACCGCGATTATTATTCTAAAATTATCCGCTGGAATGGGTGGGGCACAGATGAGTACTATAACGGAGAGAGTATTAGGCAAAGTCGGTAGCTGGACAATGTACTTGAGCATCACTATCATGAGTTTCGGTGCGCTTTTAGCTTATATTGCAGGTATGGGCAATGTATTTTCTCAGCTTTTTGGCATTGATGAAAATTTAGGTGCACTAATATTCTGGACATTCGCATCATTCATAGTATATCGGGGGCTACAGACCAGCGGTAAGGCAGAACTTTTGATGTATTATTTTATGCTTATATTATTTATAGGAGTAATGGGCATGCTTGTGCCCTATGCAAAACTTTCAAATGGATTTTATATAAATTTTGCAGGAATTGTGTCCATGATGGGTATTGCTATTTTTGCACTTGGCTGTCACACAGTAATACCCGATGTTTACAAGGCAATTGGAGACTACAACAAAACAAAGAGGGTTGTGGTTTTAGCATTTCTGATACCCACTTTGATATATGCATTTTTCATAGCCGTTTTTCTTCTTGCGTTTGGAGCAAAAACTCCACAGATTGCAACTCAGGGTCTCAGCGAGATGTATGGATATTGGGGCTATTTAATAGGAAATATAATCCCATTTATTGCGATTACCACTAGTTTCATAGGAATTGGGTTAGCACAGCAGAGTAACACTGTAGAGTACCTGAGAATGAAGAAAATTGTGGCATGGAGTCTCACCACCATTCCCCCATTGTTGGTTTATGTTGGAGGAATTAAAAATTTTGCGGATGTGCTTGCATTTGCGGGAGACACCGGCGATATGATGTCTTTTATAATTCTCCCGATTGTGATCTGGCTAGTGTGGATATACAGGAAAAAGAAAGTGGCTGCGTAAATCAGCCATTGTAACGAAAAAACATAGAAACTTCTAAGGTGTATATTTTATGATGCATGAATAACTCCAAGTAATTTATTCTGAAATTCAGAGAGATATCCAAGTTTATATTTATCATTGCATATCGGTAAGTGGTGAGCGAAGTGAGTGAAGTAACTGACCTGAAAAACTTGCTAGATAGAATCGAGGCAAAACTTATTGCTGCAAGAAAGATGTATGTGGCAATGACTTTTGCATTCTGGCTGATAATAATGCTCCTTTACTATGTGATATTTCCCTATGTGAAAGCATCTCCACTGTTTACAGCGATTTACTGGATAGTTGCAATGGCAATCTATTTCTGGATATCTTCGATAGTCTTAAAAAATTACACGAGGCTGAAGAATTCATCACATCCTTCAAACAGAAAACATACCGGTATGTTCATAGCAATCTCCTGGATTGCCGGGTCCTTTATCGGATGGTTTTTGATTCCAAATCTTAAAGTTAATGTCAACTCTCTATCTCTTCTGGCATCTGGGTTTCTAAGTTTCATCTCAATTTCCATATTTGGTGAGTGGCTCTGGTTCCAGTACTGTTATAGGCACTGGAATAATATAGAAATGATTCCTGCATTCGCGATACCTTCTGCAGGTATTCCATTTGCCCTTAATATGGGAAATGACTCTATGGTATGGGCTGGATTCATCGTAGCACTTGGTTTCTCAATCACTATTTTCTGGTATCTTTATTCCGCCTTCAAAAGCATTGGGTGAGGAGATGAATAATCTCAGGGAAATAGCAAAAAGCAGCGTGCTTGGAAAACCAGTTCGCTTTGGGATAATGCTATATTTGCTTCCAAGAGAGAAAGCATTGTTTATTGATTTGCAGAGGGTCTTGGATATAACCCCTGGAAACCTGGATTCGCATCTCCGCAAACTACAACAGGAGGGATATGTGGAAATAAGGAAGATTCTGGCAGACAGACCTCGAACCATGGTAAAAATTACCGATATAGGTGCCTATGAAACCACGAGATATCTTGAAAAACTGAAAAAAGCCATCTCATCTCTTCTCTAATATGCACCAGAAATTCCTTCGCAGTTCTGCATATCTCTTTTTCCCAATTCCCTCCACCTTTTTCAGATCTTCCATGCTGTCATAGGGTCTGTTCTCCATGATTTTTTCTGCAAGCACTTTTCCTATGCCTGGTGTGGAGAGAAGGGTTTCATAGGTGCATATATTTATTTCTCTCTTCATTTTTTTCCATTTCTCATCATCCTGGAATTTTCGCTCCTCATCCTTTAGAGCAAGATGGTGTGCCTCATCCACGCCATATCCTTCAGCACGGTGCTTAATCTCCTGAATTTCGTGAAATAGAATATAGGATGCATACTCCTTAAATGCATCACTGAGCCATATCTCCCCCCTTGGAATTCCAAGATGGAGGGCTGCTGGTGGGTAAATTTCTCTGCCATTGTAAATCACACGATAGCAGGCAATGTAATCTTTAATTTTCTCATGGGGGATGAACTTCACAGCAAAGTTCTCTTTTTCTACCTCTTTCCATACATCTCGATTCATGTGTGGATATTATTTTATAAAATATAAAATTTGTAGATGAGAGGAAAACTTAAATCTCAGCACTTCATGGCATTCTTATGGAAAAACTAGTTTCTCTTCTCAGAATTTATATTCTTGCGGATGATTATGCAGGTTACGGAAGTAGATACTGGGGACAGCATGGGCTATCTCTGCTCATTGAGATAAAGAGAGAAAACGCATGGAAAAGATTACTCTTTGACACTGCCACATCCCACGAGCCGATACTTCACAATCTGAAGATTATGAAAAAGAGTCTGGATGCGGATTACATTGTTTTATCCCATAATCATTATGACCACACCGGGGGATTACTGGGAATTCTGAGAGAGATGAAGAAGGAGGTACCAGTGATTGCACATCCCGAAATATTTAAAAAAGCATATGCTGCGAGTCCAGAACTAAGATACATAGGTGCACCTTTAGGGCTTAAGGAGAGTGCAGAGAAGTTGGGTGCAATTTGGACTCTTTCAAAAGAGCCTGTACAGATTTTACCCGGTGTTTTCACTCTTGGAGAGATACCTCTGGAAGAGCGGGAGAAATGGGAGAAAAGCAGTGGGGATATGTACTATCTTGAGAATGGGGAGATTAAAGAGGATTTCATGCTGGATGAAACAGGATTGGCAATGCTAACCCCCGAGGGACTTGTGGTGATAGGAGGCTGCTCTCATCCGGGCATTGTGAGCATGCTTAAGAGGGCATCTAAAATGAGCGGAGAAGGACAAATACGCGCTGTGATAGGAGGATTTCATCTCATAAATGCATCTACGGATAGAATTCAAACAACGGTAAATAGTTTCAGAGAACTCGGAGTGCAAGAAATCTATGCTGGTCACTGTACAGGATTACAGGCTGAATGTGCATTTGAAAAAGAATTTGGCAATAAATTCCACAAACTGCATGCAGGCATGCTCATTGAAATAGGTGCTCTTTAAGCCATTTATTATTTATATTCAAGAGTATTATGGAGTATGGAATATCATCTCAATATTGTAGGTTATATACATAATCAAGAGAATATTTCAGAATTATATATTCTGCCAGAATATAGAGATGCCATGGCTGGTCTTGCAAAGGGAAAAATCATATGGATTCTACTGTGGCTCCACAGAAGTGATGAGGAAGAAAAGAGAAAAATTCTGAAAGTACATTCCCATGGAGAGGCTGGGTATCCACTACGTGGAATTTTCGCCACACGCTCTCCCGTGAGACCAAATCCCATAGGAATGTACAGGAGAAGAATTATAAATATTGAAGAAAACAGAATATATGTTCGCAGGATGGATACCTATGATGGCACACCGATAATAGATATAAAACCCTTTGCCTCTTCATTGGACTCTGAAGAATGAAACAAGCGAAAGATAAATTAATAAGTTATCCATAATCCCTTAGAAGCGGGGGTTGTCGAGCTTGGCCAAAGGCGCTGGCTTGAGGGGCCAGTCCCGTAGGGGTTCCTGGGTTCAAATCCCAGCCCCCGCATGCTTCTTGCAAACTAATATTTTACATACTTGGTGGGATGAAGTATTTATATCAGGTGGACATACCCTATTTAAAGGTGATTTAAATGGATGATGAGATGGAGAAGGTTCAGATTGAGAATATAGTGGCCTCCACTTCTCTGGCAGATAAACTTGATTTGAGTAAAATTGCCCTTGCTCTTGAAGATGCAGAATACGAACCTGAACAGTTTCCTGGACTTATTTACAGGCTTCCGGAGCCTAAAACTGCGGTACTTATTTTTCGCAGTGGAAAAGTAAACTGCACGGGAGCTAAGGATATTGAAAAGGTTGAGAAAACCATAAAAATTCTGGTAGAGAAACTCAAGGCTGCAGATATTGAGGTTTATGATAATCCCAAAATAGTGGTGCAGAATATTGTGGCTGTATATGATCTTGGTGTGGAACTGAATCTCACAGATATAGCCATGTCCTTGGGTCTGGAGAACGTGGAATACGAGCCTGAGCAGTTCCCGGGTCTTGTGTACCGTATTGAAGAACCCAAGGTTGTGCTTCTCCTATTTGGCTCTGGAAAGGTGGTGTGTACAGGGGCAAAGAAAAAAGAGGAAATTGTGGAAGCAATAAAGAAACTGAAGAAGGAACTTGAGAGTGTTGGGCTTATATAAGGCCCAGTTCATTTTTAGGGAATATTTTTATACCTTCTTTCTGTTAAAAACATATGGATGATGAAAAACCAACATTTAGAAGGATTACTGAGAAAAACGCTCCACAGGGCATAAAAATTCTTTCTGCGCTTTATATCCTAAACGGGATCTGGATTTTAATCTTTCCCTTCGCGCAACCATTTCTCCTAGACTGGAAGGAAATTCCCATTCTAGGTATACCCATCACCGGAATACTGTGCTGGATAGTGGCTTTGATATACTTTGGAATTGCCGTGGGTCTTCTAAAAGGTGGGCCGCTGGTATGGGTGATAACTGTTATCTTCGCATTCATAGGTTTGCTATTCTGGCCATTGGGTACAATACTTAACATAATCGTGCTAATGTATCTCTTCAGTCCGGGTATAAGGAAACTGTACCGGGAAAGAAGTAAGGCAGCACCCACATATGGGGATTAAAAAGTATTGCTATGTATATCCTTAAATAATTCCTGATAATTTGGTATTGCATGATTGACATAAAACTTCTAAGAAGCAATCCAGAGATGGTAAAGGAAAATCTGAGACGCAGATTTGAGGATACCGGTATTGTGGACGAGATTCTCGAATACGACATGCTGTGGAGAAGAACATTGAAAGATATAGAGAGTTTGCGACATCTGAGAAATCAAAAAAGTTTGGAGATAGGAAAACTGGTAAAGAAAGAGAAAGATGTAGGTCCTCTAAAAGAGGAAATGCGCAATATCAACACTAAAATAAAAACTCTGGAAGTTGATATGGAAAATTATAAAAACATGAGAGATACACTTCTCATGCGTCTTCCAAATATGCTTATGGAAGATACACCCATTTGTGAAGGAGAGGAGAATTCCCCTGTTCTACGAACCTGGGGGGTTGCAAAGGTTCTTGGAGAAATGGTAGAGAGTTTTAAGAAACACGCACCGGGTATGAAGTATAATGTTATTACTCAGAGGGCAACAAGCCATGTGGATATTCTGGAAAAATATGATCTGGCGGATATATCCCGCGCAGCGAAAGTTGCAGGAGCAAGATTTTATTATCTGAAAAATCAACTTGTACTTCTTGAACTCTCGCTACTAAGATTTGCCCTTGATAAGATGGTTAAAAAGGGATATGTACCTGTTTCTCCTCCGCTCATGCTCCGCCACACAGCCATGGAGGGAGTCACTGATTTCTCTGCTTTCGAGGAGATGATATATAAGATTGAAGGAGAGGATCTGTACATGATTGCTACTGCAGAACATCCCCTTGTGGCCATGTATATGAATGAGATACTTGATGAGAGGGACCTACCCATAAAGTATGTGGGCGTATCACCATGCTTCCGGAAGGAGGCTGGGGCGCATGGAAAAGATACAAAGGGAATATTTCGGGTTCATAACTTCTACAAGGTGGAACAGGTAATATTCTCAAAGCCTGAGGACTCGCCAAAATTCATGGAGGAACTTATAGATAATGCAGAAGATATTATGCGTGCTCTGAAACTTCCATACAGAGTGATAAACATATGCAGTGGAGAACTTGGTGCCGTGGCTGCCAAAAAATACGATATAGAGGTATGGATGCCTGCCCAGCAGAAGTTCAGAGAAGTTGTCTCCTGCTCCAACTGCCTTGAATACCAAGCAAGGAGACTGAAGATAAGATACCGCAAGGGAAATGAGTTGCAATATGTGCATACTCTGAACAGTACAGCACTGGCAACCACAAGAACCATGGTAGGTATAATCGAAAATTATCAGGAAGAGGACGGCATAAGAATTCCAGAGGCTCTGGTACCATACACAGGTTTTGATTTTATCTCCTTTTCATAAAGATTTTATACTGGAATAGCGATTTTTCCTCTGTGCATTACATACGTGAGTTAAGATACGAGGACCTTCCGGAGATTATGGAGATAGCAGAAGAGTCGCTAACTGAGAGATATATGCCCACTCTTTTTCTGGATATATACGAACACTGGCCCAAAGGATTTCTTGTTGCCATAACAAATGCTCCGGTAGGATTCATAGCAGGCTCAAAATACGAAAAAGAGGCACGAATATTAATGCTGGCCGTAAAGAAAGAATATAGGCGGCAAGGTATAGGCTCCTCCTTACTCCATAAATTTTTAGCACTATGCAAAAGCGAAGGTGTGATTTCTGTTAGACTGGAGGTCAGAACTACCAATCACACGGCAATAGAATTTTATAAAAAATTCGGATTTAACATAATCTCATTTATACCAAGTTACTACACCAACGGTGATGCCGCATACGTTATGTGGAGGATGATATAAAAATTTAGAAAACGTTTACCTCCCCATTTACGAGCATCTTTGTGATCTTCTCAATATTTGCAAGCCATTGATCTGCGATGGAGACAAACTCGCTTCTGTATTTATTTATACTGACACCCTGTGCAGGTATCGCTTGAATACTTGCCACCTGGGGCTGGTCAATGGGCTTACCAATCTGGGAAACTATGCGTACATGAACCTCCCTCAGATCTCCTCCGCTTTCCTTTGCTATGTCTTCTGCAATCTTGAATGCCAGAATGTTATAGAGTTTACCCACATGGGTAACCGGGTTTTTACCTGCAGAGGCCTCCATGCTCATGGGTCTGTAAGGAGTAATGAGTCCATTTACTCTGTTGCCACGGCCCACAGAACCATCGTCTCCATTTTCCATGCTTAGACCCGTAACTGTAAGATAGTAAACACTTTCCTCTGGAATGTCACCTGTGTTTATAAAATATCGCACTTCCCTATCTGTAAATTGTGTGGCAAAATTCTCCAGAGTGTCTCTCAATTCTTCCTTAACGCTGAGATAATGGTCCTTATCGGGAGTATTTTTTCCCACAAAAGCCACTGCCACAGTGATATTTATTCTGTCTCCATCTCTGAAACCCATAACCTTGACATCCTGCCCAAGTTCAGGCAGTCTCTCTTTGAGAGGTCCATTTATGTACCTCTCGGTCTCATAGACTATTTTTTCAGTTTCTGTGGCGGGGGCGTAGCCTACCCCAAAAGATGTATCATTGGCTAAAAGTTTCTGGGTATCATAGAGCCCTCGCAGGTCTATGGAGCCTTGGCCAATTCTACAATCTATAATTATATCCTCCTCGATGTTGAGATGTGGATAATTTTCCTTTAGAAATGTTGTCGCTGCTTTCTTGGCTATGGTGCGATAAGGAATACGCTCATCTCCAACCCTTGTTGTGGCTCTTCCAGAAAGGAGTATGTATGCAGGCTCCAAAAGTGTGCCACCTCCAAACTGGGGCTTGGCCTGACCTCCCACAACCTCGGCCTGGTCAGTGTTGTGGTGCAGTATCCTCCCGTAATGCTTCAGATAATACTTGGAGAGTTCTCTGCTTATGCTCTCAGCAATACCGTCTGCAACGCTATCCGGGTGCCCTATTCCCTTTCTCTCCACAATTTCAACTTCCCTATCTTCCACTGGAATCTGAGTAATTTCCTCAACTACAATGTTTCTCTTCATAAATCTGAGTATCTTACCCCATACTAAAAATTTTTTGTAGTTAATTCCGCTACATTTTGAAAATGAGCATGCCGTCACCAAAACTGTAAAATCTATATTTTTTCTCAACAGCGATACGGTATGCATTCATAATCCTATCGTATCCACCAAAGGCGGTGGTGAGCAGAATAAGCGATGATCGCGGTACGTGAAAATTGGTTATCAGTGCGTTCACACCAGATTGAAACTCATATCCAGGATATATAAAGATATCAGTATACCCATGCGAAGCGTAAACATGGCCCTGCGAGGAGGAACTCTCTAAGGCTCGCATTACTGTGGTGCCAACTGCAAAAAGTTTGCCTTCGCGTTCGTTGATTAATTTAGCGACATCCTCGGAGACAACATAGTATTCCTCTTCCATTTTATGCTCTCTTATATCTCTTGCCTTAACAGGTTTGAATGTGCCGTAACTAACATGCAGTGTGATGTAGCCTATTTTTACATCCATACTTTTTATTTTCTCTAGTAATTGCGGGGTGAAATGTAAACCTGCAGTGGGTGCCGCCACCGCCCCCTCTTTGCGGGCATACACGGTCTGATATTTTTCCTCTTCATCCAACTTCCTTTTTATGTAGGGTGGCAGAGGAATTTCTCCCTTTTTCCTGGCAAGTTCTATTATATCTCCCGAGAATTCTATTTCACATATGCCCTCATTCTTATGAAGAACTACACCCCTTATGCTCTCAAAGAGAAGTTGTGTGCCTTCCTTTATTTTCTTGCCCTTCACCAGACATTTGTATATTTTATCATCAATTCTCTCAAGAATCAAAATCTCCACTCTACCGCCCGTGCTTTTGTGTCCATGCAGCCTGGCCCTTACAACACGGGTATCGTTAAGTATCATCACATCTCCCTTCTCTAGATACTCAGGCAACTCATAAAAGAATCTGTGCTCTATACTCTCATGCAGCACCATTAACCTTGCGTGGTCTCTGGGTTCCACAGGCTTCTGAGCAATAAGTTCCTCGGGCAAATGGAAATCGTACTTATCAAGGGAGTACATCTCACCCCTTATATATTCTCAAATAAATTAGTTTTGTCAAACCTCCTGCTTATTCCTTTATTAATCCCTAATATTTTATTTTTCTGTAAGGTTGCGACTAACCAGAAAATGTTTAAATATGTTATCAACAATTTCCCTAGAGCGTGAGTAAACATGGGAGATGATGAAAATGCTCGATACAGGTAGTGATGGATTTATGCTGATAGCGGCTGCATTGGTGTTCATTATGACTCCCGGACTTGCACTTTTCTATGGTGGCTTAGTTAACAGAAAGAACGCAGTAACTATGATGATGCAAAACTTCTTCTCTGCAGGATGGACCACTATACTTTGGGTACTCTTTGGATTTACCTTGGCTTTTGGTACGGATGCAGCAGGGGTTATTGGAAATGGGCACTACATATTCCTGCTTAATATAAATCCCCACACATTGTTTCCAGGGAACCATGTGATAAGCATGTACACATTTATGATATACCAGCTGATGTTTGCAATTATTACTCCAGTGCTTATGACAGGAGCATTTGCGGATAGAATGAGGTTCAAAGGATTCATAATATTCACAACACTTTGGCTATTCCTTGTGTACTTCCCATTTGCCCATTGGCTGTGGGGCGGTGGATTCCTACAACAGTGGGGAGTTGAGGATTTTGCAGGAGGAATTGTAGTTCATACAAGCGCAGGATTTGGAGCCCTTGCAGCGGTCTTCTATCTTGGAAAGAGATTGCATCCCAAGCCTGGTAATCATAGCATCCCACTAGTTGTACTTGGCACAGCACTCCTATGGTTTGGCTGGTTTGGATTCAATGCTGGAAGTGCTTTGAGGGTGGACACAGACACTAATGTGGCATTTATAAACACTATGATTGCAGCAGCCTTTGCAGCAATTACTTGGATGTTCTGGGACTACGCTGTACATAAGAAATGGAGTAGCATAGGGTTCTTAACCGGCTCCATAGCAGGTTTGGCAACAATAACACCCGCAGCTGGATTTGTAAATCCTCAGGCAGCCATGCTTATAGGCATACTTGCGGCCCTGATTCCTCACTGGGTTGTTGATTTTGTGCATAAGAAGGGCTGGGATGATGCATTGGATGTATGGGGTGTTCACGGAATAGGTGGATTTACGGGTATAATCCTGCTAGGAATCTTTGGTAGCGCGGCTATCTACGGTGCAAATGGATTGATATATGGCGGAGTTGCATTCTTTGGAAAACAGGTAGTAGCTGCATGTCTCACAGCAACATATGCATTCTTTGTGACCTATGGTATCGCATGGGTAACTGATAAAATAACACCCCTCAGAGTACCTGAGAAAGAAGAAGAAAATGGTTTGGATGAATCAGAGTTCCTAGAAACAGCATATTCCTAAATCAAAATTTTATTTTTCTTTTTATTGATTTTGAATATTTCTGCTTTGTTGCACAAATCGTGTTGGTG
>WALG01000032.1 GCA_015522955.1 DHVE2 group archaeon | reverse complement strand
CTTCAATATTTCTTTGGAGTGGTGCTTCATGTACTTCCAACCTCCGGACGTATAGACCCTGGGTTGAATTTACATACCATCACAGGTCTCTATATTCTGGATAGCATACTTACGGGAAACTGGCCCGCCTTTGTGAGTTCCCTCAAGCATATCATTCTTCCCAGCCTCACACTCGGAATAGTGCTAAGTGGTGCATATACCAGACTTGTGAGGAACAATATGGTCGAGGTACTTGCTCAAGATTTCATAAGGTCCTATCATGCGCGTGGAGTGACAGACTGGAAGGTTACTTGGTATGCCCTCAAAAACGCTTTTATACCGGTGATCACGTTGATGGGTTTGCAGTTTGCAATACTATTAGGTGGTGCAGTGCTTACAGAGACAACTTTCAGTTGGCCAGGCATGGGAACATTCTTAATGGACAGAATAGATTACAGAGACTATACCTCCATTCAGGGCACGGTAATATTCATAGCGATATTTATTGGTTTCATAAGTTTGATTGTGGATATAATATATGCGCTTCTGGATCCAAGGGTGAAGTATTAAAGGTGATAAGATGGAAATTGCTGACAAGATATTTGGTCCACTCTTTCAAAAGTTTCCGGGTAGATGGATGCTATGGGTAGGTTTGAGCATAGTGCTGGTGGTTGCTATCATGGCTATCTTTGCGCCTATAATTTCACCCTACAACCCTACCCAGTCCAGCGAGGATACTTTTCAACCACCTAGTTGGGAGCATCCCATGGGTACAAACAGACTTGGCCAGGATATGTTTTCCCGTATAATATGGGGTGCCCGTATTGTTTTCTTTGTGGTGGTTGTGGCTACCCTAATTTCCATGTTCATTGGCATCCCTCTAGGTCTCACGTCGGGATACTTTGGAGGTAAATTGGATAGAACCTTAAGCATTATAATGGATAGCATCTATGCATTCCCAGCGATAATTCTTGCCATCGTGATTTCGGTGGCTCTTGGTCCCAGTCCAATGAACACGGCAGTTGCAATATCCTTTGTGTATGTACCTACCTATTTCCGTATGGTTCGTGGTCAGACTCTAAGCCTTAAGGCACAGTTATTTGTGGAGGCTGCAAGGGCTGTTGGTGCAAAGCATGGGGACATAATGTACAGATACATACTTCCAAACCTTGTACCTACAATCCTTGTGGTATTCTCCCTGAGTGTTGCAGATGCTATTCTCACAGAGGCAGGATTGAGTTTCTTGGGTCTCTCAGTAACACCTCCCACACCTGACTGGGGGTATGATCTTAGAGTAGGACAACCTTTCATGCTTGATGGATACTGGTGGCTTGCGCTATTTCCAGGGTTGATGGTGATGCTGTTCGCCATGGCCTTTGCCTTAATTGGAGAGGCCATGAGTGAAAAGACATCCTTAGGTACGAGGTGATTTCAATGCTCCTAGATGTGAAAAATTTAAGTGTCCATTATTACACTCTCAGTGGAGTAGTCAGGGCTGTAGAGAATGTCTCGTTTCATATCAATGAAAGTGAATGGCTCACCTTTGTTGGTGAGAGTGGAAGTGGAAAATCCACAGTTGCACATGGCATAATGAATCTTGTACCCTCTCCCGGTAAAATAGTGGGCGGCCATGTGATTTTCGATGGAAAAAATTTGGTGACAATGAAAAACGAAGAACTCAAAAAAATACGGGGAAAGGAGATAAGTATGGTATTTCAGGATCCCATGACCTCACTGGACCCTCTTCGCAAGGTGGGAGACCAAATAGTGGAGGTCATGGTGGAACATGGTGTGGAGCCTGAGGAGGCAAAGAAGAACGCAAAGGAACTACTTAAAAGTGTAAATATACCCCCTGACAGATTAACTTACTATCCCCATCAATTGAGCGGAGGGCAGAGACAGAGGATAATAATCTCCATGGCCATGGCGTTTAGACCAAAATTGCTGATAGCAGATGAGCCTACAACAGCACTGGACGTGCTTGTTCAGGATTCAATTATGGACCTTCTGGATGAAATGAAATCCCAGGGTACGAGTATATTTCTCATTACCCATGATATCTCATTGGCTGTGGAGAGAAGTGATAAAATAGGTATAATGTACGCTGGTAAATTGATGGAATACGGTGATGTGGATGCCATCATTGAAAATCCCCTGCATCCATACACCTCTGCACTATTCGCAAGCACACCGGATCTCTGGAGTGATAAGAAAATATACGCTATTCCAGGATATCCCCCTGATTTACGTGAGCCTCCCTCAGGTTGCAGATTTCATCCAAGATGCCAAGTATTCAAGGAGCGCAAGGATTTGAAGGGGATATGTAATGTGAAGGAGCCAAAGATGATTGAGGCAGAACCCGGCCATTTTGTGGCCTGTCATCTATATGGTGATGAAAATGGAAACAGTGCTTGAGATTAAAAATCTGAAAAAATACTTTCCCGTGAAGAGATCCTTTATAGAGGCAATAAAAAAAGAGCCACCAAGATATGTGAAAGCAGTGGATGGGATAAGTTTCAGTATCAAAAAGGGAGAAACCATGGGATTAATAGGCGAATCTGGGTGTGGTAAAACTACAGCAGGTAGAACAATTCTGCGATTAATAGAGCCCACATCGGGAGAGATTATTTTCAGGGGTAAAGACATAACAAAGATTCCCCAGAAGAATCTAAGACCCCTAAGAAAGAAGATGCAGATAATATTTCAGGATCCCTATGCCAGTTTGAGTCCCAAGATGAAGATAGGTGATGCCATAGCCCACCCTCTTCTCATCCATGGTACCATGAGTAAAGAGGAGGCACGGGAAACTGCACTTAAAATGCTACGCCGTGTTGGGCTCACTCCTGAGGAGGAGTTCTATGAAAGATACCCTCATCATCTAAGTGGTGGACAGAGACAGCGTGTGGTGGTGGCAAGGGCCATGGTTCTCCAGCCTGAGTTTCTGGTGGCGGACGAGGCAGTATCCATGATTGATGCATCCATGCGTGCATCTCTTCTGGAACTCCTTGAGGAATTCAGGCAGGAGTATAATCTGAGTATGCTCTTTATAACCCATGACATAGACATTGGAAAACTGATATCTGATAGAATTGCTGTTATGTATCTTGGTAAAATAGTGGAGATGGGAAGAACCAAGGATATTTTAAATAATCCCATGCATCCATATACCATTGCACTTATTCAGGCAGTACCCTCCATCACTCGCAGGAAGGAGAGAAAAAAGAGGGTTGCGATAAAGGGAGAGATTCCCAACGCTATAGACATACCCTCTGGATGCAGATTTCATCCAAGGTGTCCATTTGCTGACGATATTTGCAGAGAAAAGGAGCCAAAACTTATAGAGGTGGAGCCTGAACACTTTGTGGCCTGCCACCATATACCCTCATAATCTTTTTTTAGGAATCTGCGGCGGATAAAAACTCACAACCTTCTCTACATTTATGAGGTACTTTTTGAAAAGTATATTTTCCAGATTTCTCTTATACCGCGAGAGATATAAACCAAAAAGGATGAACCCACAGAGATAGCCCGAAAGAGTTAAGGGATACAGAATTTTCAGTGCCTCTTCATATTGCCTCCTTTCGTACAGTAATTTAACTCTGCGAAGTTGAAATCCCGTGTAGATGTTTATGATAGCCGATACTATGCCATAGATACCAACAAAATATTCTACAGTGAATAACCCCCACACAAAATTTATTCCACTCAGAAACAATGCACCAGTAACCGCAAGGTCAAGGGATTCACTGAGGTCCCTAACTTTTTTCATCTTTACAGCATTATTCAATGGATATTTAATGTTTTTCACGCCATGAAAAATTAAATACCATAGCGACAATTAAGATACGATGTTCATAGTAGTTGAGGGCATTGATGGCACAGGCAAGAGCACCCTGGCAAGAATGCTTGGTAACTATCTTCGCGATAGAGGTTGCAGAGTATTTCTAACAGAAGAGCCCACGGACTCATGGCTGGGGAAGGCAGTTCGACAAGGGATTGAGGAAGAGAAAAATCCATTTACCCAAGCATTTTTATTCTTCGCGGACAGGGCAGAACATGTGAATTTGATAAAGAAGCATCTTGAAATAGGGGAAGATGTGATTTGTGACAGGTATGTGTATTCTACCTATGCATATCAAGGTGCACAACTTGAAACTCAAATGTCCCTTCCCAGAGCCCTCTCGTGGCTTGAAAAACTCTACGAGCCCATAGGTCTAAAGCCCGATATGGTATTTCTCCTCACCGTGGAGCCAGAACGAGGACTAAGGAGAATAGGCTCCCGGGAGAAGAAGGAGAAGTTCGAAAGAGAGGAATTTCTAAAACGTGTTCAGGAGATTTATCTGCTTCTTGCTAAAAAATACGATTTTGCTGTGGTGGATAGTAATCGCTCTCTCAATGAGGTTTATGGAGAAATTGTAAAACTGATAGATAAACAACTGGAGGAAAAAGAAAAATAGAATAAGCGTTTACAGGCATCCATGGTCATGATTTCACCCTCAATATTATCCGCAGATTTCTCAAGGTTATGCGACGAAATAAAACTCTGTGAGCGAGGTGGTGCAGATTTACTGCATCTCGATGTGATGGATGGACACTTTGTACCCAACATAACATTTGGACCCGTGGTGATAAAAAGTATAAGAAAATGCACCAAGTTGCCTTTTGAGGCACATCTCATGATAGAACGTCCCGATAAGTATGTGAGGGACTTTGTCAATGCTGGAAGCGATATCATTTTAGTTCATAGAGAAATTAAGATATCCATAGAGGATGTTCTTCGCAAGATAAGGGACCATGGTGCTGAACCGGGCATAGCGATAAACCCTGAAACTCCCTTTGAAAAAGTAAAGAAATATCTGGATTCTGTGGAGTACCTGCTTATTATGGGAGTACACCCCGGTTTCTCTGGCCAGAGTTTTATTAATAGTACTTTAGAGAAAATAAAAGAGGCAAGAAATTATATAGAGTCGGAGAAACTCGACGTAAAAATAGAAGTCGATGGGGGAGTTAAACACCACAACGCCCGTGAAATAGTGGATGCAGGTGCCAGTGTACTAGTGGCTGCAAGTGCAATTTTTAGAGGCAATGTAGAAGATAACATAAAAAGATTCAAGAAATTATAGAGAAGAAACTACCGTTTTGTAAGGACCCTTCTATCTTTTATTACTATTTTCCCCTCAGATATGAGTTTCACCGCTTCCACCAGTGCCTCATGCTCCTTCTCAAGAACCCGGGCAGCAAGCGTTTCCGGTGTGTCCGTGTCTCTAACCTCCACGCATTTTTGCACAATAATAGGACCGTGGTCAATATTCTCGTCCACAAAGTGCACCGTGCAACCTGAGACTTTACATCCATATTCCAGCACAGCCTTATGCACGTTCTCTCCATAGAGTCCAGCGAAACTTGGGAGCAATGCAGGATGAATATTTATTATTCTGTTTCTGTATTTTTTCACAAACCATGGAGAGAGAATACGCAAAAATCCAGCAAGTACTATCAAATCCGGGGTATATTCATCTATTTTTTTCGCCAGCCTTTTATCGTAGTTCTCTCTCTTTTCACCCTTTTTAGCAGGTATGTAAATAGCAGGTATCCCGTGACTCCTGGCCCTTTCCAGAGCATATGCCCTCTTCTTATTGGATATAACCGCCACAAGTTTCACGTTGAGCATCCCGTTTTCTACAGCATCAATAAGCGCCTGGAGATTTGTACCTCTACCCGAAACAAGCACCACCACTCGAAATATCTTCTGCGAGAATTTCCCATTCAGGTAGCGAAGATGCAAACTTTCAAGAATTTCATCTATTTTTGGATTTTCAGGCAGACCTGTAATCTCCTTGATTCTGTTGAGATACACATCTAGTTTTCCGTCTTCAAATGCTCTTAGGAACGTGTAATACCATACCTCACGACTCAGGGGTGCGTTGAGGTCTGCAAATTTCTCAATATTCTCATCCACCATATCCATTTCACGGAATGTTTTTCTCACCCAGAGAATATTTATGGGATTTCCAGGTGAGACAATTCTCAGATAAAAAATATCTGCAAGATTTTTCAAATCATCTCTCATTTCTTCACCTCCCGGGGTAATAATTTACGAAGACCATTCAATACCTCATCTGCATCGTATTCATCAATATGTGGTGTAATTGGAAACATCTTTTGTGATGTTAACAGCATCACATAATAAACCTTTTTCCTTCGCACAACTCTGTAGTTCTTCCAGTAGCCTTTCACCGAGGAGAAAGGTATCTCATCTCCCTGATATTTTATTACCTCTTTTATCTTATCCACGACAAGGGATTTGAAAAATGAGAATTTGAAAATGAGGACACTGGTATCTTCTTCCACCCGCATCAATCCACCTCCACAATTTCATCAAACATGAAGCGTTCCCATTTTTTCATACTCAGCGCGATTTCAAGTTCAATGGGTGTGACAATGACCTTTGGAAAACGCATATAATCATCATAACTTACTCTGGGGCATGCAGTATTCACATAGGCATCTACATCATAATACATTTCTTCCGGATTTATATCCTCCGTGAGGAGGAAAAGAGATTCTCTACCCGTGTTCTCTATTACATCTTTTATATGCTCTGCAAGTCTCAGCCTTCTCTGTCCTATCTTCTTGCTCACTATGATTCCAAACCTCTTTGCTTCAGAGACTCTGGCGATAGCTCCATATCTCTGTCTTATAAAGTGCTCAACCTTCTCCGAGACCTCTGAAATTTGAGACGAATAGGGGTCCAGCACAAACACCTTCTTGCCTGTGACCATCTCTACACCCATGGCATGAAACTTTCCTGTGCCCAGAAAAAGGTAAGCATCAACATTATTTGCTATGTTTCTGGCGGTGGAAAAGTTACAGCCAAGAATCTGACCGGCATATTTGATACGCCCATCTCCATTTCCAATAAAAGCCTCATAACCATGGTCCTCCAGAAATTCCTTCACCTCCTGAAGAGCATTAATATGCTGCACCGAAGTCACAAGCCCCAATCTCCTGTACGGTTTACCCATCTCAATATATTTCCCCAAAACCTCTCTAAAGGAGACATTTGCAAAGGCCTCCGCAAAAATAATTTCTTGAGGATAATTTATATTCGGAATCTCACTGTGCCCAATCTGGAGTGTGGCCATTCCATTATAAACTTCAATATCGCATGCACCGTAGCAAGGTTTTGTGGATACGAAAACCTCCAGAGGAGAAAGAGATGCTTTTATCTCCCAAGCGTATATTTTCATACCCTCTGGCAGTTGCACAAGTACCTTTGTGAATCCCAGGTCACGTATTTTTTCTTTGATTCTCTGAAAGTCCACAATGTAAGGAAACATCTGAAAAATATATGAGGCAATGATATAAAAATTTAGCCCACCTGGTGGTTCCCTCCTCATATATCGGAGGGTGCATGGCGGGTGGGCACTAAAGCAAGGAAAAAGTAATATAAAAAGGTATCCTTGAGGGGTATATGGATTCAATGCAGTATCTTGCAGTTATTCTCCTTTTTCTCGCAGCCATTGGAGGTGCTATCCTGTATTTAATTTTTACCAAACTCAGTGGAGGAAAAAAAGTAAAGGAGCGGGTTCTCAGGGAATTCGACGGAGAAGCCCTGGATAATGCTGTTAGTTTCAAATTTGAAGGTTACGAAGTCCTTGCAACATTCCGTTCAGAACTGAAATTTAGCATTCTTCATAACCTTGGGGATGAGAAGGTAAGAAATATAAGGGTACCCAAGAATATGAAACTCACACCTCTGTATCTAATTGTTCGGGTCAAAAATACGAAAAATATGAGAGAAAAATTAATTGAAGCCGTAAATTTTCTCAAATCGCAATAACTATTCCCATTCAATGGTCGCCGGGGGTTTGTTGGTTATATCGTAGACCACGCGATTTATGTTCTTGATTTCGGTGGTTATGCGAGATGCGATGCGCTCCAAGACCTCATGGCTCGCCTTGAAATATGCTGCAGTCATGCCATCGAGACTTTCCACCATTCTTATGGCAATGGTGTACCCATATGCTCTCTTATCACCATGCACTCCCACGCTACGTATG
>WALG01000031.1 GCA_015522955.1 DHVE2 group archaeon | reverse complement strand
GTACATGGGTGCCCTGCGGACCCTCTCTATGGATACATGTTTGATTTCATGCCAGAATGCATGCGTAATGAACTTGGTGGAAAAATTACTACCAATTTTCTGATGTTCGGACACACACATTTTCCCATGCTTGGAGAGTATGAGGGTATGATATATTTAAATCCCGGCAGTGTAGGACAGCCCCGCGATGGAGATCCCAGGGCATCCTATGCTGTATATCAAGATGGAAGATTTGAACTGAAGCGTATTGCCTATCCCATTGAAAAAACTGTGGAAAAGATAAAAAATACGGTGATGGAGAAAAAATTCAGAGATATGCTGATATCCATACTCACCAATGGAAAGGTTTAGAGAATAAGAACAAGAACGTCATCCACCGATAGAGCATGGACTTTTCTTCCTTTATATCTTTTCTCTCTCTGAACCTTTATCATATCCTCTGTTAGTTTTACTCCTGAAATCTCAGCATCGCCATTTTTTATTTTCTCCCAGAGTTGCATAGGCTCTGAGGACTTTATGTAATTCACTATTTCCTTTGCCTTTTCCCGATATCTTGGTCCAATAACGGCAAAATTTGGCTGTATGGAGGAAATTACCTCCTCAACTTCACTCTCTATTTCTGTTGAAACTTTGCATTTGAAAATACCTGCAATATCTTCCAGACCTTCACTTATGCCCTCTACTATGATTTCCTCTATTGATTCTTTTTCTTCGTTTCTCCATCTTCGTATCTCGGCGATGACATTTTTCATCTTATCGCCCATCATCAAGGCTTTTTCATCCACGAAGATGGGCTCAGGCCATGATGTTAGGTGTACACTTTTCTCTCCTTCGAATTGACGATAGTGTTCCTGATAAATTTCCTCTGCGATGTGTGGCATTATGGGAGCGAACATTTTCACGATACCCAGGAGCACATGATAGAGGGTGTATCTTGTTGCATCTTCATTTAATCTGTACTTGACCATTTCCACATAATGGTCAGCGAAGACATTCCACATGAAATTCTCTACCTCCTTGATGGATCGGTCGTATCTGTAATCGTCCATATACTTTGTAACTTCCTCCACTACATTAGAGTATCTGGAGATTATCCATCTGTCCATGAAATGCAGTTTCTCATGGGGTATATCTGTAATCCCATCCTTTATAACGTTACCTACAAACTTGCCTAGGTTGTAGAGTTTTATTACCACTTTTCTACCGCGGATTGTATCCTTGTAACGGAATGGAGTATCTTCTCCCGGAGTGCATTTGGCCGCAAAGAAGCGAAGAGCATCTGCCCCATACTGGTCAATTATTTCCAGAGGATCTACCACATTACCCCAGGAGGTGTGCATCGGCCTTCCATCTGGCGCGAGGATGAAGCCATCTATAAATATATCCTTCCAGGGTTTCTCCCCGGTAACTGTTTTGCAACGAAGAATGGTGTAGAATGCCCAGGTGCGTATTATATCATGGCTCTGTGGTCTCAAACTCATGGGATATAATTTCTTGAACATCTCCTCATCACGGGCCCAGAATGTGTTGTATAGCGGCGATATGGAAGAATCCACCCATGTATCGAAAACATCCTCTGTGCCCTTCAGGGGAGCACCGCAAATTGGGCATTTATCGTAGGGTGGAGGGTCCACTGTGGGATCTACATGCCTGTTCATCTTGAGCAGAGCCTCGAATTTGGGCACGAATGCATGGCCGTTCTCGCATTCCCAGATTGGTATAGGTGTGGCAAAATATCTCTGGCGAGAAACAACCCAATCCCATTCCAGGGAATCAATCCATTGATAGAGGCGTTTCTTCATCCACTCAGGATACCAGTTGACCTCATCAGCCGTCCTCTTCATCTCTTCTTTCAAATCTTTAATTTTTATGAACCACTGCTCCTTGTTTATAAGTTCTATCGGAGTATGGCATCTCCAGCACACACCTACATTCTGCTCTATCTCCTCCTGCTTAATTAGCAAACCATCTTTTCGCAAATCCTCAATTATCGCTTTTCTTGCCTCTTCCACAGGCATACCGGCGTATTTTCCCGCCAGCGAGGTCATCTCACCCTTATCGTTAATCCCTTCTAAAAATTGCAAATTGTACTTGTAAATCCACTCCAGATCATCCTTATCTCCAACGGAGCATATCATCACAACTCCACTTCCAAATTTCGGGTCAACTTTTTCATCCGCTACAATCTTAACCTTCTGCCCGTAAATTGGCACTATGGCATGCTTGCCCACAAAATCGCGATACCTCTCATCTTTAGGATGCACCGCAACCATCTGACAGGTGCATAACAATTCAGGGCGGGTTGTGGCGATGGTTATCTCTCCGTCCTCCTCCAACTTGAACCTTATGTAATTTAATTTTGTCTTTCTCTTCTGGTACTCTATTTCCGCATCCGCAATGGCCGTACCGCATCTGGGACACCAGTTAACTGGATGCTTTGCCTTATACACAAGCCCCTTTTCAAACATCTTTATGAATGAGAGTTGTGTTATTCGCCTGTAATAGGGAGCATCTGTCTGATAATATATGCTCGGATCCATGGCCTCTCCAAGAATTTTAAACTGGCGAATCATCTCCCCTATATTGGCATTGGCAAATTCCTCGCAGAGTTTGATGAACTCCTGTCTCGGTGTCTCGCGCATCTTTATCCCGTATTTCTTCTCCACATTCACCTCGATGGGCATGCCATTGACATCGAAGCACAGTGGATAGAAAACATTGTATCCACGCATTCTCTTGTATCTTGCAATGAAGTCTATATGCGCATAATGCACTGCGTGCCCTATATGCAGTTTCCCGCTGGCATATCTCGGCGGAACATCTATGCTGTAAATGGGCTTATCGCTTTTTGGGTCAAACCTGTAAATTTTTTCCTTCTCCCAGAAATCCTGCCACTTCGCCTCGCGCTCTTTGAAATCGTACATGGTGGGGTGTAAAGATTAGGAGATATAAAAATTTGGGCATTCAGAAGTGAATGCATATTTGGAATTCAGGAAATTTGGGGGTGGTGGGCACTCTCAGAGGATTCTGGAAACTTGCAGTAGCACTGGTAGGGGGTTCACACCATTCAGAGAATCAAACTGGAGTTATTCCGCCAGTGTCGTTGAAAGCGTTTTCTGTCTTTCCAGCAAGTTATCTGAATTATATGCTGTGAACTGACTGCCACGGAGAAAGAATTAAATTCCTTGTCATCTATGTATTATGAAGATGAAGAAAATCACGGTTATTGTGGACAAGGATGAATCTTCAAAGATAGAATCTGTAACTGAGGAGTTGATACACTATGCTCATTCCATTGGTGGGGGGCATGTGAAATATGAGATTTATGTATTGGAGGATAAGGTTGACGAACTTCTCAAGGAGATTCAGAACTCCATAGATTTGCGGAAAAAGGAAAATATCATTGCGGTATCTTCCCCGGATTTTGTCATCTCATCCTCTCTTCAGCGTGCGGAGAAAAAAGCAAAGATGGCAGAAAAATCACCGGTGGAGGAACTTATAAGTAGTACAATTAAGTATACAAAACTTGATCCACTGTATCTCCTCCTAACAAGTATTGCAGGAGTAATAGCCCTAGCAGGGCTTTTTCTAAATAATATTGCAGTGATAATAGGGGCCATGCTTCTTTCTCCGCTCCTCGGGCCTATTTATGCCTTTGCCATCAACATCGCTGTGGGGCGTCCACGGGATGGTTTCAAAAGCATAGGAAATCTTATTCTTTACCTGTCCACGGTGATACTCATTTCTTACATTCTCACACTTTTTCTCTCTCAATTTATTGCTCTTCCAATCACACCTGAAATTCTTCTGAGGCTTATTAATTCCCCGGTATATCTTTTCATAGCCCTTTTACTGGGTTTTGCGGCGGTTCTCGCCCTTTCCAAGGGAGTACCGGAGAGTATAGGTGGTATTGCAATAGCGGCTGCACTTCTTCCCCCGGCGGTGGTTGCTGGCATAATGCTGTATATGGATGCAACTCAGTTTCTTGCACCATTTCTCTTAACCCTTGAGAATGTGGTGGGACTTATGACCGGTGCGCTTCTCGCATTTCCTGTGCTGAAGATAGGGCCACGCAGGTACTACGAGAAGGAGAAGGCCCGAAAGTTCATGCTTCGTGTTACAGTGGTTCTTGCGTCGCTCCTTGTTCTCCTCATCTTGCTGAGTTTTCTGTGAATCGTAAGGAGTGGAAAAATTTATGAACATGTGGCGCATGCCATAGCAAAATTTATATTGCCCGTTGCTTTAATCCTTTACAGCGATTAAAAAAGGTGATTTTATGAAGTCGCTAGTTAAAGAGGTACTCTCAAAGGCGGAACCAGTTCAGGCTGAGATAGAGCCAGCGTTCACCTCAGCTGAGGATGAAGAATTAGTGCAGATACTGCAAAAATTGAAGACAAACATAAAGGTTGTTGGATGCGGAGGAGCAGGGAGCAACACAATTACGCGAATAATGGAAGAGGGAATTGTTGATGTTGAGTTGATAGCAGCAAATACCGATGCACAACATCTTTTGATAACGCATGCGAATCGTAAGGTTCTGCTTGGGAAACGTATTACTAGAGGTCTCGGAGCAGGCGCGTTGCCTCAGGTTGGTGAGGAGGCTGCCCGTGAAGTTGAGGATAAAATTCGTGAGGTGCTTCAAGGTGCTGATATAGTTTTCATTACATGTGGTCTTGGTGGTGGCACTGGTACAGGAAGTGCTCCTGTTGTTGCGCAGATTGCCAAGGAACTTGGTTCGTTAACAATAGCGATATGCACCCTGCCCTTCACTGCTGAGGGTAGAATGAGGCAGGAAAATGCCATGTGGGGGCTGGAGAAACTCAAGCAGTATGTGGACACGGTTATAACGATACCCAATGATAAATTGCTTGAACTGGTACCAAGGTTGCCACTGAATCTTGCGTTCAAGGTTGCGGATGAGATTCTCATGCGCTCCATAAAGGGTCTAGCCGAGATGATTACCAAGCCAGGACTCGTGAATCTGGACTTCAATGATTTGAAGACTATAATGAAGGGTGGTGGCGTGGCAATGATAGGCTTGGGTGAGAGTGATTCTGAGAATCGTGCCGAAGACGCAATAAAGGAAGCCCTTAACTCTCCGTTGATAGAGGCAGATATAAGTGAGGCCACCGGTGCGTTAGTCAATGTAGTTGGCGGTGAAAATATGACTGTGAAGGAAGCGGAGAGCGTTGCCGATTATGTGCAAAAACATATAAGCAAGGGTGCCCGCATAATCTGGGGTGCCTCTATAGATCCCTCCCTCAGTAACGCTCTCCGCGTGATGGTTGTAATTACAGGGGTGAAATCTCCCTATATTCAGGGAATGGAGAGCATTGAGAGAACAAAGGAGATAGATGTGGTAAGGTGAAAATAGATGCGAATAGTGGAAGAGAGTGACAGGGTACAGAAGAGTATAGAGCGATGGATATCAGGATTTGGAAGGGGCAAATACTCTAGAATACTTAAGATGGCAAAGAAGCCCACAGCGGACGAATATTCCAAGGTACTGATGATTACAGGTATAGGAATAATAATAATTGGTGGACTTGGCTTTGCTATCTATTACTTTTTCACGGTGATTCGCAACTTTTTTGGTATATGAGGAGATGGAGATGATTGAGGTTACAATCAATCAGGAAGATTTTAGAATTCCGGCAGGCAGGCCTGCAGAGATAGTTATAGTTATATCTAATAAAGGGGAGAAGAAGGAAAAGGTAACTTTCAAAATATTATCTGAGTTGCATATGAAGGATGCTACACTTGAATGGGGTCTGAAATTGGTTGGAATTGGAAAAGAAGAACAGACCCTGCTGGTCACCAAGGAAGAGAATGCGCAACTGGAATACGAGGTGGAAATCTCTAAAAACAGGAGGAAGGAGATTTATGTGACCATCACGGCACCAAAAGCATCTGAGATAGGAGATGAGGGCATATTCAAATTTCAAGTTCTCCATGGGGAAGGTTTTTGGGGTAAAGAAGTACATATTCGTGTAGAATCCGCCATAGTTGCAGTTAAAACTACCATAGGTCAGGAGATTAAAGTTGCCCGGGACATTGGGCTCAAGGCCAAGGTTCATGGGTGGAAAGAGATATATGCAGTTCTGGCCCCCTACAATTTGAAGGGTTATGTGTTTGTGGAAACCTCGCGGCCAGATAAGGTTCTTGCAATGATTCGAGGTATTAAGGATGCTAAAGGTGTAGTTCGTGGTGAAATGAAAATTGAGGAGATAAAGCATTATCTAACGCCAACGCCCACGATTCATCGTATCTCCGTTGGGGATATTGTGGAACTTGTGGAAGGGCCCTTTAAGGGTGAGCAGGCTAAGGTAATCCAGATTGACGAGATGAAGGATGAGATAACTGTGGAGTTATTTGCGGCCATGGTACCGATACCAATAACTGTAAAAGCAGAATCGGTAAGACTGCTGGAAAAGGAAGGTGAATGAAAATGGGTCAAAAAATAGAAGTACTAGTTGAAGGTGGCAAAGCCTCTCCTGGCCCGCCGTTAGGTCCTGCTCTGGGTCCTATGGGGGTCAATGTGGCTCAAGTGATCAAAGTTATAAACGAGAAGACGAAGGCGTATGCTGGAATGCAGGTGCCTGTGATAGTGGATGTAGATCCCAAGACTAAAGAATTTACTGTGACAGTGGGAACTCCGCCAACAACCTCGCTAATAAAGAAGGAACTGGGCATTGAGAAAGGTTCAGGTGATGCCAGAAACCAGAAGGTTGGCGATTTGACACTGGAGCAGGTGGTAAAGATAGCCAAGATGAAGCAAGAAACCTCGTTATCTTATGACCTGAAAGGCATGGTCCTTGAGATCCTGGGCACTTGTCTCTCCATGGGAGTGACTGTGGAAGGTAAGGATCCCAGAGAAGTGCAAAAACTTATAAAGAATAACGAAATCACCCTACCTAACTTGTAGGAGAGCTGAGAATGCTCGCGTACTACAAGGAGGTGTTTAATTGCGCGATGACATAATCAATGCGGTAAAAGAAGCAATAGAAAAATCGAAGGAGAGGAAATTTCTTGAGAGTGTAGATTTGGCAATAAATTTAAAAGATGTTGATTTGAGTATCCCCAAAAACAGGATAAATGAGGAGGTACTTCTTCCCCATGGGAGGGGTAAGGAGGTAAAAATTGCAGTATTTGCATCTGGAGAGACCGCACTGAAGGCAAAAGAGTGTGCAGACCTCGTGATATCACCTGAGGAGATAGATAAACTGGCGGAGAACAAGAGAAAAGCCAGAAAGATGGCAAATGAATATGATTTCTTTCTTGCAGAGGCGCCTCTGATGGCTAGAATAGGCAAATCTCTTGGTGTAATTCTGGGACCTAGAGGGAAGATGCCTAAACCCGTACCACCCGGAGGAGATCCATGTCCCATGGTAAATAATTTAAAAAGAACTGTGAGAATGCGCTCTAGGGATAAGCGTACGTTCCATGTGTCTGTGGGAACTAAGGACATGGATACTGAGAAGATTGCGGAGAACATAGAGGAGGTTCTCAAGAGATTAGAGCGTAAACTTGAGCGTGGTTATCAGAATATTGATTCTGTGTATGTGAAAACCACCATGGGTCCAGCCGTGAGGATTAAGATGAGGTGAAAACAATGGCGCATGTGGCACCCTGGAAATATGAATTCGTGAAAAAACTTATCCATCTTGCAGAAGAGTATCCAGTAATAGGTGTAGTGAACATAAGCAACATACCTGCGGCTCAGATGCAGAAGATGAGGAGAAATCTCAAGGATCAGGCAATTCTTATAGTGGGTAAAAATCTTCTTATTAAACGTGCCTTGGAAACTGCACCCAAGGAGAATCTTAAGGAACTTGCGAAATATGTGGAGGGGCAAACTGGAATAATATTTACCACCATTAATGCGTTTAAACTTGAAAAACTAATGGAACAGACCCTGACAAAAGCACCCGCCAAAGGAGGCGAGATAGCACCGGAGGACATTGTGGTGCATGAAGGTGAAACGCCATTCAAACCTGGGCCTATAATTAGCGAGTTGCAGAAAGTGGGATTACCTGCTGCAGTTCAGAAAGGTAAGATTGTGATAAGAAAGACCACAACGCTCGTGAGAAAAGGAGAGGTAATTAGTAGGGACATCGCACAGGTTCTAACAAAACTTGAGATACATCCTATTACAGTTGGACTTGATTTAAGGGCTGCCTATGAAGATGGCATGGTATTTTCCAGAGAAGTTCTCCACGTGGACACCGAGAAGGTATATGGCGATATTGTCAATGCCATACAGTATGCCACAAATCTATCTGTAAATGCGGCATGGCCTACTAAACTTACAATGCCCATGATAATAGGTAAAGCCTATACAGATGCAATGAACCTTGCCATCAATGCAGGCGTGGTTAATAGAGAAACTGTGAAGCAGATAATCCATAAGGCATATATGGAGATGCTCTCCGTGGCCTCCAGCCTCAATGATGGGATTGACGATGAGTTAAGGAATTTAATTTCAAACGCACCAACTCCCACTTCAGAAGCGGGAGAGAAGAAGAAAGAAGAGAAGAAAGAGGAAAAGAAGGAAGAGGAAGAAAAAGAAGAAAATAAGGAAGAAGAGGCTATAGAGGGCCTTGGAGCCCTGTTTGGATAAATAAAAAAGGAGGTAGTAAAAATGGAATATGTGTATAGTGCCCTGATCCTGCATTCGCTGGGAAAGGAGATAAATGAGGACGCAATAGCGAATATAATAAAAGCAGCGGGAGCAGAACCAGATGTGGCGAGAATTAAAGCGCTGGTTTCTGCTCTTAGTGAAATAAACATTGATGAGGCTATTAAGACGGCAGCATTTGCACCAGTGGCAGCAGCACCTGCAACGGCAGCATCGACTGAGGAGAAGAAAGAAGAGAAGAAAGAGGAAAAGAAGGAAGAGGAAGAAGAGGAGAAAAGAGAAGAAGAGGCTATAGAGGGTCTCGGCGCACTCTTCGGATAAGCCGGTGAGTGAATGCACCGTCTTATCTATTATACTCTCCTCTACTTTATTCCAGCAGCCCTAATCGCTTACGGGCTCTGGAAAGATATATTGTGGCTCATTGTAGGATTAGCTTGGCTTATCTCTTCTGTTGTGCTTTTTGAGATTCCCAAGGCTTATATGGATGAAGGGTCTAAAGAATTTTAGATATTTTGTCCCCATAATAATGCAGGGTTTTAACTGCTATTCCCTCTTTGGAGTATATCATTTCCTTACCGGATATTAATGCTATTCCCACTGCAAGGGGTTTAAGATATTTTTCATCACGCACATAAACAACAGAATTTTCTTCAATCTTTGGATCTGCATCCACCACACCAGCGGCGAATATATTTGCACCGTTGAGCACATGCCTTACTGCACCCATGTCCACGGTCACAAAATAATTAGATGGGGTTTCTTCAAGAAGAAAGTACACAGTTGGATAGTATCTTCCTTCCCAAAGAAAGTAGGCAGGCTTACCATCTCTAAGTATAAGGACTATATCATTTTCAAATATCTCATAGGCCCCATCCTTCCATAGAGGAAAAGCAAGAGATTTTCGAATTTCCTTAATTTTCTTTTTGCTCAGGTGATATCTTCTCACTATATTTCACCTCTCGAAGTGAATCAATTGCAATTTCTACACCCATTCCACCTGCTATTTCAAAATATTTTCTTGCATTATGGATATTTCCCTGGAGTCGATATATATCTCCTTGAATCTGATAAGATTCTGGAGTTTTTACTTTTTTTAGGATTTTAATGGCCCAGTTAAATTTTTTCTGTTTTACAAGATGAGCAGCGATACGCAGGCACATCTCCACATCTTTGCAATCAAACTCTTCTTGCCCAAGAATAAATCTCAGAATTTTTTTCTCTCTCTTTGCCCTATCATCATTCAAACCATCCAGTTTCTCTAGAGCCTCCTTGTATCTGCCCAATGCCTCGAGACTCAGACACTTCCAGTATTTTACAGACTCTAAGTTTCTTAATTCAAGAACATCTTGGTATCTTCCCAAAGTGTATAGGATTTCTGCCTTTTCTTCAGGAGTCATATATTTTATTGCCTCCTCGAGTTTTCCCATTTTTCTTAGCAGTCTGCCCTTTTCATTTTCATCTGCAAGTTCCAACCCCCGCATATAATTTCTCAGAGCCTCCACTTCATACCCTAAATGATTATATATGTCACCAAGAATCTCGTGGGCTTTGTAAAGGGAAGGTTCTTTCTCCAAGGCAATTTTAAGTGAATCTACTGCCTCCTCGTATCTCTCTAAAGAAAGAAGAATTTTTCCACGCAGTAGATAGGATTCTTCATAATCTGGATTAAGTTCCAGTGCTGTTTCTATGTCTTCAAGGGCACCTTCATAATCTTCGAGATTATATTTTACAAAGGCCCTGGCATGGTAGGCATAATCAAATTTGGCATCGATGCTTAGAGCCTTATTATGAAATTTTAGTGATTCTCTATAAATACCCATTTTTGATAGAGCATTCCCTATATTATTCCAGCCTATTGCATAGTTTGGGTTTATGCTTACAGACTTAAGAAAATATGGAAGAGATTCCATATACCTGTGGAGATTGTAAAGAGCATTACCCAAATTATTCCAGGCTATTTCGTCGTGGGGATCTATTTTAATACATTTCCAGTAATCATAGATGGCATCTGACAATTTGCCAGAGAGATGATGGAAATATCCAAGGTTATACCATGCTACCTTACTCTCTGGATCAATTTCTACTGCACGTCTGTACAGTCTCTCTGCCTCTTGTAACTCTCCCCTGAGCATTAGAAAATTAGCCATTGCTCCCAGTGTTTCCGGATTCTCCTGAACTTTCAGAGCCCTTGTGAGGTTATCTCTGGCCTTCTCATTGTTTCCAAGTGCAAGATACACATTGCCTGTGAGTACCAAATATTCCCATTTTCTGTTTCCTTCCATTAGAGAGTTCAGAATCTTCAATGCTCTTTTATTGTATCCTGAAGAATGGTAAATCTGAGCAGCGAGATAGAGCATATCTTCTTGGGGAAATTTATTAACTGCTTTTTTAAGCCATCTATCCATATGTTTCTTTTTACCTATATCCTTGTAGAGGGTAGCCAGAAGAATGTAAGCCTCCCGTAAATTGGGATTCAGATTCACTGCGTTCCTTAGATATTTTTTCGCATTCTTCAAGTCTCTGAGATAGAGAAGTAATCTTCCCAGATAGAAATAGGCTATACTGCACTCATGCTCTTCTCTGAGAACTTTCTGATATATACTGGAGGCTTTAGAATAATCTCCTCTTTTCTCGATTTCAAGGCCCTTCGTAAGAAGTTCTAGGGCTTGCTCACTGCATTCTGATGGATCAGCCACATGCATCTTAATCCTCTCTAAATAGAAATATCTTTTCTCTCAGGACCAAGAGGACAAGCATTCCTACAAGAAGCCCGACGGAATCTACAAGAAAATCCATTGGATCGCATGTACGTCCAGGAACGAAGTACTGATGCAACTCATCGCTCAGAGCATATACCACTCCAAAGGTATAGGAATATCTAAATTTTCCAATTGCAAGAAGAATGCTGATACCGTAGAAGAAATAGAGAAAGAAATGGAAAGTTGATGAATATGGAGATACCTGTGAGGGGATATCTCTACCAGGCACCGAAGATAAAGCGAAGATTAAAATAGTGTAAAGAACAAAGAAAATAAGTTTAAGGCTTTTTCTTTTCATACATTGTCTCCCTCATCTTTTTTCCCTTACGAATCATATAAACTCCATATATGAACAGGATATAGAGTGCAGATAAAAGACCAATAAGCATGGGTGCGGCATTTCTCATATACATCCCAAATAAATCCGCAGGAGTGGCTTTTATTGCTCCAATAAATACCGTAGTATTCTCCACTGTGAGATTAATGGTGTATATTCCCTTCGGTAGGGAAAGTGTAAAGTTGTATTTTGTGGTATTGTCAATAATTATTCCTGAGACCTCACCAGATTCAAGCATTTTGTAGGGATTTTGGGAAGTGACCTCATATCTCAATGTATTGTTGACCGCCTTTTGGTATACCGCGCTAATAGTAAAGTTTTTTGTTAAATCACTGGTAGTGTAGGGTGAAATTTGAGCCTTCAATGTGTGTTCATTGTTTTCTATATGGTATGTAGAAAGGTCAGAGACCTGATAAGAAAGAAACCCGAAAAATAGAATGATTCCAATTGCCATGGCTGGTATTCCTACGAGCAAACGCTCCTTTGTTCTCCATATCTTGAATAGTTTTAGAACTAAAAAGGCGAAGATGGGCATAATTATTGTAAGGGCCCATATGTACATAGAGCCAAAGGAAACTCCTATGATTAGAAAAAAGGCCAGTATGTGATATCTGTACTTCTTCCACTCAACCATGCTCTCCCATATTCTTCATAGGTATTTAAAATATCTCATACTCAGGCACCCTGCATAACTGTTACCCTTGATTCACCGTTTATTTTTTCCACGAGATAAACTACATCGGCAAGATTTACCAGTTCCTTTTCGTGGGTTACTATTATTATCTGGTCGGTCTCCATCTTATCGAATATATCTTTCAACTTGTACAATTGGTCTTTGCTGAATCCCTCCGTCGGCTCATCAAGTATCAGAATGCTGGTTTTGAGTCCCAGCGCACGCTTGACCATGGTATTTAACGCCAGTCGGTAGGCGAGGGCCACGGAGGTTCGTTCTCCACCACTGAGGGTGGTAAGGGGCATATCGAAGTTCTGGTACCTTATTATTGGTTCAAAATATTCATCCACAGTGGCTTCATACTCACTATCTCCCAGTAACTCATGGAACCATTCTTCAAATAGCATTTTGAACTCTTCGTTGATGATATTCATTCTCACTTTTTCTATTTCCTCAAGAGCCAAGATGAAATCCTCTTGGAGCCAATCCTTTATCTTACGGAGAGCATCAAGTTTTTCCACCTTTTTGACTCTCTCTGCAATCTCATTTTCCATACTCTCGATGTTCTTCTGCAACTCATCTTTTTCTCTCTCAAGATGTCTGAGGTTCTCTTCAAGGGAGGTCAGATTTTTAAAAGCATCATCTCTCTCCCTGCGAGCCTTTTCAAGAGTTTCCGGCTCGTAGTTAAGTCTCTCAATTTCATCCTCTAACTTCTCAACATCTTTCTTCATATCTTTAACTTCCCTATCTATACCATCCAGCCTGTTCCTTATCTCAGACTCTTTCTCTATCTCTCCAAGGAGTCGGTTGTATGCATACTTCTTTGGCTCCAGTTCTCTCATTGCCTTCGTAACATTATCGTATTCTATTTTCACCTTCTCAAGATTCTTTATCATTGCAGAAATTTTTGACTCTCTTCTCTGCAAATTCTCCAGATCCTGAAAACTCTGCTCCAGTTCTGTTAGACGCGGTTCCTGCAACTTTAAAGTGCTCTGAATCTGGGATAATCTCCTATCTATATTTCTCTGCTCTTCTACGGCTTTTCTCATATCATCAAGTTGCCTAGAGAGCATCTCAATTTTGCTTTCCAAGTGCGCCATGTTTGCCTCCTTTTTCTTCATCTCCTCTTCTGTCTCAAGGATAAGTTTTCTTCTTTGTTCTTCATCCAGAGGTCTTTTGCACTTGGGGCATACGCTCATCTGTTCATACTCTTCTCTTTCCCTTTTTAAATCTGCGATGCTTTCTCTGAGTTTCTCGTATTGTACTCTCAATCCGTGGATCTTATCATCCAGTTCCTTACTCTCATTTTCAAGTTTCTCGAGTTTGAGTGAAGATTTCAGTTTTTTCATCTCTTCCCTCAAGCGCCTGATTTCCTCTCTCAATTTTTCGGCATCCCCCCTCCTCTCCAGTTTGTGCTTTATCTGCTCGCTTAGTATGGCATGCTCCCTTTGGAGCGTGGGCAACTTGTCCACATCCGCCTTCAAATTATCGGATTTTGCCTTCAACTCATCGTACCTCCGGGATGCAGTCTCCAATCTCTGTAGTTCGCCTTTTTTGCTCTCAATATCCTGAAGTTCCTTCCTCAGTCTCTCCATCTCTTCCAGACGCAGTTTCATCTTCGCTTTAAGAATCTTCAGTGCATTACTCTTCTCTTGGAAACTCTTTTCCAGCGAGTTTAATTCTCTTAGAGTGTGCTCCTTCTCTTCCAGTACATTTCTCAGAGATTCTAGATTTCTTTGGGTCTCGAGAATTGCATTTTTTCTCTCTTCAAGAGTGCCGCGCATCTCCTCAAGTTTTGTTCTCTCTCCTTCAAGACTCTCGGCAAGTCCTTCAAGTTTGCCTATTTCGCCATTTATATTTCCTGTAACTATTTTTGCATTGTTTCTTGCGGTTTCATACTCATCTATTCTGAAGATTCGCCTCATTACCTTGAGTCGCTCATCGCTTTTGCTGCTCAAGATTTCCTTCATCATCTCCTGAGGCGTATAAATGGCATATTTCACAATGGGGTGACTCTTCTTACCTCTATCGCTGACCTCTACACCCAAGAGTGAGAGGATTAGAGATTTTATCTCAAGGGGACTTACAGGTCTCCTACCCTGTGGAGTAAGAAGATAGGATTCTCCGGTTCTCAATCCTCTCTTTGTTTTCTCAACTGACCTGTAAATCTCGTATTGGTTACCATCACTGCGGAATCTCACTCTTACATAAGATTCTCTTTCTCCTTTCCTGAGAAGTTTTTCGTAGGTATCACGGTCTGAGGTGCCGAACAGTGCGAAATCGATAGCCATAAGAATTGTGCTTTTCCCACTTCCTATATCTCCTTGAAACAGTATAGTTCCCTCTTTAAATGGAATTCTTGCATCTTTATAACTTCGTATATTGTGAAGTTCAACTTCTTCAATTATCATCTTCTCCACCCCACTCGATAAGCGAGAGTTGTTTTACCCTGCCGCTCTGCTTTCTCTCTTTTTTTCTGTCGGTATCCAATTTTTCAGTTTCTCCTATATTCTCTATTGTAAGTGTCTCGTCTTCCCGCTCTTCTTTTTTCTCTCCTTCAATCTTCATCTTTTCTCCTTCCGCTTTTTCTTTTTCCTTCTCTCTGTAGGAGAGCATGCCCTGTATGAGATTCCATGTTTTGCTCCACAGTAGATTCTCGAAGTCTCGTTTCCCCATACCCTCTGGTGGACCTTCTTTAAGTATGTGGAAGAGTTCCCTGGTGAAGTTCAATCCATGCAAAGAAATACGCTCAAATATGCGATTTTCAATTTCATTTTTGGTCTTGCCTACCACTCCCTTAACCTCAACCTCCTTTGTACGCAGGGCATAGGTGTTTAAAAGCAAATCCAAGGCGGTCTCCTTTATTTTTTCTCGTATTGTATGGAGATCTATATCCCCTATTTTTCCGGAACGCAGTTCTCCCTGGATTTTAAGAATAACAACCTTGTTTTCAAAATTTTGAGATGCATAGGTCAAAAGTTCCTGATTGAGTTGCTCTGCGCTCAAACCGTTTGCATTAATCACCTTTTTTTCAAACTCACAAATGCTTACCTTCACAAATCTGAGTTTGAAATCTTCTATAATGAAAAATCCACGTTCCTTCAGAATATTCAAGTCGTTGTAAGTGGCTCCAAAAAGAGCCCCGGGGTATATCAGCGGAGCATCACCAATTTTACTCTCAATTCTCTCATGCAGATGTCCTCCTGCATAGTAATCAAAACCTTTTGGAAGCAGGGATTTTGGAACTGCGTGCTTATCTGCAATATACTGAGGTTTGAGTTCTTCTATGGTGGTATGAAACACAAAAATCTTGGGGTTTGGGATACTCTCCAAATACTTTCGATCCAAGGCCTCAAAATAATGAACTTCCTGGGACGAACTTAGCCCTGACAGCCCTACAAGTCTTACTCCAGTCTCATCTATTATCTCCTGAGGTCTTATACCGTTTTCAGTGTTCTTAAGGTTCACTATCTTGCGAAAAAGACCTGTGGATGCTAGAACGTCTAGAAGTGAGGTGCTTCCCAGCGAAAAGTCGTGGGAGCCGTAAATAGTGTAGATTCGAATCCCTTTATCCACCACATTTTTCATTATTTCAACAGCACGCTTGACTACGCTCATATCAGGTATAGGATTGTGAAATAGATCTCCAGCGATTATGATAAAATCTACATTTTCCCCAATGCATGTGCGCATCGCTTTTTCAAACGCCTCTAGATTTAAGTCCCTAAGAACTGGATTTTTGCTGAATGCTCCCAGATGCGCATCGGCCATATGAGCAAACTTCATCGGGTAACCATCCGGGGCAGATATTTAAACATTGCGGAGTAGTATTGGATACTTCCGCGTGTCTATTATCTTAGATAATTCAGGACTTCTTTACGGATAGAGTTGAGTTCTTCCTCGTTCAACCTGGGTAATGTACCCACATGGCCATCTTTTCTACTCACTCCTTTTCCATAGCCAACAAACATACCCTCGCTTACCACACCTCTTAAATTTGCTGGGGGAAGAAGAGATACTGCTACCTTTTCCCCAGGTTTCACTGATAAATCGTTGGTAACCACAGTTATCACTTTGCCTACATTAACATTGCAGACCTTCAATTTATCCGCATTGGGGTGCTTCATAACACTCTCTATCTCACCAACTCTTATATCCACAGCATAGGCAGGGTCATCCGGTAGTTTTAGACGGGGCTCTAGATTATATATTATGTTCATTGCAAACTTAATTTGAGCGATTTTCTCATTATCCACACCTATTTTTCTGAGTTTCGAGACCCATTGGTTTCCCCCAAGCGCATTATAAAATTCTAAAAGATGTGAATTCAGTTCAGATAGTAGGGGTTTAAGGCCTCCCAGTTCTCCATAGGAATATTTTATCTCAAGAATCTTTGCTTCCATGGCATTTACCAGTTTTGCTGTATCTCTTCCCACTCCCTTGAGGCCTGTAAGCAATCTGGCAAGATCCTTTATGCATCTCTCTGCCATAAGAATTTTGGGGTTTCGGGCAGTATCCATAAGTGTATATGGGTCTTTGATAAAAAAATTACCTCCTGAGAAAGGCTATGAGTTTTCACAAATTTGTTTTTCAAAGGGTATTTCCCTCAGTATATCCCG
>WALG01000030.1 GCA_015522955.1 DHVE2 group archaeon | reverse complement strand
CTATTTTCTTCATTTCTCTTCATTTCCTACTGGAAAAAGGGGTAAGAACTATGACAAATTCTTAAAGGAGTATATTAAAAATGCTGGCCCCACAAAAATCTCAGGGAAAGTTGGTATTGTAATACCTGTGTTCAACGAAGAGCCTTGGACTGTAGTTCAAACGGCCATTGCTGCCAAACTATCCTGCGAGGAACTTGGAGATGTGTATGTACTTGACGATTCAACGGATGAGAAAATAATGAAAAAATTGGATGAATACGCGAAAGAATATGAATTTAATATTTTCAGAAGAACCGAGAGAAAGGGATACAAGGCAGGAGCAGTAAATGCATGGCTGAGAAAGTACGGGGATGATTACGATTTTCTCATGATTCTAGATGCAGACCAGCGACCGCTTCCCGGAATTTTTCGATACATATTGCCTGGCTTTAATGATCTATCAGTGGCGTTCATTCAGGTACCTCAATATTACTCTAATTTAAGCACATCCGTGGCCTTGGCAGCGCATCTGCAACTTCTCCCATTTTTGAGGGTAATAATGCGCGCTAGACATATGAACGGAAGTGCGTTCAGTTTGGGAAGCGGCACTGTGTTTCGCATCAGTGCACTAAGAGAGGTTGGAGGCCTGTATGAGGAAACAATAACCGAGGATATCTATACCTCACTTCTTCTTCATGAGCGCGGATATAAAAGCAAGTACGTAGATATGCCACTGGTATGGTACGGAGAGGTACCCTTAACTCTCAGGGCCTACTGGATTCAGCAAAATCGCTGGGCACTGGGTGGATTCCAACTTTTGAGAAAATTGCTCAGTGCAAAACTTGGTTTCTCGCAACTTGTGGATTATATAAACGGTATATTCTACTGGCTTCATGTGGGTCCTCTTACTCTTACAGATATAATCGCACCCTTTCTATTTCTCACCTTTGGATTGTATTTTATAAGCATTGAGCCCGTTTACTATCTCTTATTCTACGGTTCCATATTTTTGTTCTCTCTTCTCTTTTATCTAGCGGTTATGAGAAGGTATCATTACGGGATAAAGGAGTATATTTATCATCAGGGCATCCAGTTTGTAGCCTCTCTTCCTGTGACCTTATCCTTTCTGCAATGGATATTTGGACGCAAGAAGGCATTTAAAGTAACCCCTAAGGGTGAGGAAGAAAAGAGTATAGAAAGATATCATTCTTATTTCGTTATCATCATTGCATTGCTCCTTCTCTCCGTATTTTTTGGGATATTTCGATTGACCCATCTTCCCCCTTCCTCGCTTTTCTATGCATATCTTATAAATCTATTCTGGGCATTATGGTGGCTTGTAATAGCCTCTTCGGCATTTTATGTATCTCTATCCCTTCCCGTCTCTCAGAGGATAAGGAAAAGGGTCAGGCACAGTTACGAAGGTTTGGAGATGCCCGTAATTGACATGCTATCCTGTGGTATAGAACTTGAGAAGGTGGTGGGAGAATATTACAGGAATCTGGCACACATGCATCCCAGATATTCTGATACTCTTCTCAAAATCTCTAACGAGTCCTTTACTCATGCCAGAATATATACTGAAGTACTAAAATATGCAGAGAAGGAAATGGGTTTGAAATCTAAAGGCATATGCAAAAGCGTTGGTAGATATATACATAAGATAAGCAATCAGAAAAAGAAATGCTCTGAATTATCTCTCGGAGAATGTCTGCTTCCAGAGGAAGAGATTTTAATGTATGTGTATGCTCAACTTGTTCTCGAGAGTTGCAAATTTATTCCAGAAAATCTCAGAGTTCATGTTGAGAGAATACTACAGGACGAATTGAAGCATGATAGAATAATAAGATCTATGAAAGCACCTAATTTAAAAACAGAAAGAATCGCTTAGAAAGTAGCGCTGCTCAGATTCTCAATGTTCCTTTATAAGTAAGCCCTTTGGGGGTAAAGCACCTTTTTTAAAGGAACTTCGTAAGAGTCGTGATGCCTGAGTACTACACCATGGGGCTATGCATGAATAAACATCGCTGCGATATTAAAATTTTGCGCAGAAGTTTAATTGTAAAAGATATAGAAAACTTGTGATTCTTAAGAAACAGCATGGGTTCAAACAGGTTAGGGTAGAATAAATTAGTAGGCCCATTACTGGGGAGAAAAAATAATTTAAATAGAACTCTTCTATTT
>WALG01000029.1 GCA_015522955.1 DHVE2 group archaeon | reverse complement strand
GATTTCTATGAGGAGAACCGCGAGTTTGTAGAATCGCTTGTTAAGATTGTCAATCGCCCTGTACTGATTCAGATGTGGGATGAAAGGTTCTTTTATTTTGTTTTAAAATTTGAATTCAATTTTGTGGATGCTATGAACAAAGCCGCTGCTCTAAGCACTGTGCAGATAGATGTGGAAAATGCCCAAAGATATGAAATAACCTATTACGACGAGGAAGGAGAGAAAAAGTATCCACACATACTTCATTGCTCCCCCAGCGGTGCAGTGGAGCGTGTGATTTACGCAATGCTTGAGAAGGCTTATCTTGATTCAAAGAAGGGTAAAAAGCCCATGCTCCCCGTATGGCTCTCACCGGTCCAGGTGCGTGTAATACCGGTGAGCGATTCCTTCACGGGATGTTCCATTGATTTCATGAGTCAGTTGAAATCTACTGGAATAAGAGTGGACGTGGATGACAGGGAGATGAGCGTATCCAAGAAGATTCGCGAAGCAGAAATGGAGTGGATCCCATACATCGTGGTCATAGGTGAAAAGGAGATGAAGAGCGGCAAAATCACTGTGAGAATCCGAGGTAACGGTGTTAAGGAGATGGAAAAAGATGCGCTTAAGAATGAGATTTTAGAGAAAATAAGAGGCAAGCCTTTCAGAAAGTTGCCACTGCCAGAGATGCTATCAATGAGACCCAAGTTTCGATAATCTCATTTTCCTTATCTTTGATAGGTATCTGGAGAGTTTAACATCCTGGCCATCTATCTCCACTATTTCTCCATTTATTATAACAAAATGTCTGAGCGGAAATTTGACAGCGGAGTATTTCAGTACCTCTTCTGCAATGTAGTGCATCTGCACACAGTGAGGAGAACCATCTTTGGTAAGCACGACAAGTTCCTTTGCCACGGCCATCATACTCATAAGTTTGTAAAAAGCCATATTAATGTGCTCTTTCTCGGGGCAGAAATAGAGTTTGGTATATCCCTCGAATTTGTCCAAGAATTGCGGCGTCTCCTCTACACAGGTGCCATATAGAAGAAGTTTTTTTCCTCTCACATTTTTTCCCTTCGCGTTGGTGCTCATTAGTTCCATGCATTTACATTATTTCCAGAGGTTTAAATATTTTCTTGAATTTTCCAGAGATGCAAGATACAACATTTAAATATCTGTTACACATAGCCCTTTTAAAAGAGGTGCTTCCCATGACTCTGATAGAGGATATCGTTACAAGAAAAATACTGGATTCACGGGGTAATCCTACGGTTGAGGTTGAAGTTTATACGCTTAGTGGTTATGGGAGAGCTGCTGCCCCTGCTGGTAAGTCCACGGGAAAGCATGAGGTGCTGGCATATCCTGCAGGAGGTATTGATGCAGGTATCAAATATTTCCATGAGAGGATGGATAACCTGATGGGCATGGATGCCACGGAACAGGAAGAGGTGGATAAGATACTGCACGAGATTGACGGAACCGAAAATTTCTCCATGATGGGGGGCAACATTGCGGTGGCGGTATCTCTTGCAGTTGCAAAGGCTGCTGCCAGTTCTCTGGGACTTCCATTTTATCAGTATCTGGGGGGAGTGTATGCTGGGAATATACCCAAACCTGTAGGCAATGTGCTTGGCGGTGGGAAACATGCGGTTGGCGGTACCACTATTCAGGAGATGCTCACAGTGTCTCTGAGCGACTCTGCAAGAGATAATGTATTTGCCAATGCTGAGGTACACAAACTTTTGGGCAAGATGCTGAGAGAAAAATTTTCGAATGTTTCCATAGGACTTGGAGATGAGAAGGCATGGATTGCACCAACCAGCGATACTGATGCCATAGAGATGCTCGTAGAAGCCGTAAATAAAATAAGTGAGGAGTATGGATTCGAAATCAAACCTGCTCTGGATTTTGCTGCCTCATCGTTCTACAAGGACGGCAAGTATGTGTATCGTGATGGAGTAAAAACACCAGAGGAGCAGATAGATTTTGTTGAGTCACTAGTTCGTGATTATGGAATATATATTGTAGAAGACCCATTGCAGGAGGAAGATTTTGATGGCTTTGCAGAGTTAACTCGCAGAATAGGTCACCTTGCCTACGTGGTGGGTGATGATATATTTGTCACAAATGTGGAGAGACTAAAGATGGGCATAAGCAAGGGTGCTGCCAATGCAGTACTTATAAAGCCCAATCAGATTGGCACTCTCACAGATACTGTGAAGGCCATAAAACTGGCAAAGGAGAATGGATATGCCACGGTCATATCCCACAGAAGCGGTGAGACCTGCGATGATAGTATTGCTCACATAGGTGTGGCATTTGAAATCGATTTTATAAAGACCGGTACTATAGGTGGAGAGAGAATTGCTAAGTTGAACGAACTTATTAGAATTGAAGAAGAAATTAAAGGTGAGTGAGAATGGGAGAATTGATTGTTGAGGAAAACCTGTATCTTACGGCAGGAGTGCATATAGGTACCCAAGTCAAGAACAAGGATATGATGAAATTTGTGTACAAGGTACGTAGCGATGGACTCTATATACTGGATATAAACAAAACCGATGAGAGAATTCGTCTGGCTGCTAAGTTCTTGGCTAGATATCCGCCAGAGGATATTCTTGTGGTGGCCCAGAGACAGTATGGCCAAAAGCCTGCGACGATGTTTGCTAAGGTCATAGGTGGTGCCAAGGTTGTGGCAGGAAGATTCATACCAGGTATATTGACAAATCCCAAATTGCCCAACTATATGGAGCCCTCTGTGATATTCATAAACGACCCTGCTGCAGACTCTCAAGCACTGAAGGAGGCTGTTAAGTCCAGGATACCGGTGGTGGCACTATGCGATGCCAACAATCGCACAAGTTACGTGGATCTTGTAATCCCTGCAAACAATAAAGGTCGACGCTCTTTGGCTTTGGTTTACTGGCTTCTTGCTAGAGAGATACTTAAGGCTAGGGGAGATATAAAGAGGGATGATGAGTATAAATATACCATAGAGGATTTCGAGGCACCTCTATGAGGTATCCAGCAGTGGCAGGGCAGTTTTATCCATCCCATCCCAAGGAACTGGATCGTTTGATAAGAGATCTGTATCTTCATCCTCTGGGTCCCGGAGAGGTACCCACTCTTACTTCGGATGGAGCACGTAGAATTAAGGGTGGTGTAGTACCCCATGCAGGCTATATTTTTTCAGGTCCGGTAGCGTCTCATTTTTACCACGCATTATCTTATGATGGATTTCCAGAAACGTTTATAATAATAGGCCCAAATCATTACGGTCTTGGATCTGCAGTTGCACTTACCATGGAGGATTTCTCTACGCCCTATGGTGTGGTGCGGATTGATAGAGATCTGGCCAAGAAAATAGCAGGGAATATAGTGGATATAGATGCAAATGCGCATAGATACGAGCACAGCATAGAAGTGCAACTTCCATTTCTGCAGTTTTTGAAGAGGGAGATAAAATTTGTGCCTATCACAATGCTATCGCAGGAGTACGAGATTGCTGTGGAACTTGGCCAGGTGATAAGAGAAGTCATGCAAGATAAGGATGTGGTAATTATAGCATCCTCCGATTTCTCCCACTATGTACCCAAGAAGATTGCCTATGCCAACGATTCACTGGCTATTGAGAAAATAGCTAAAGGCGATGTGAAAGGTCTGTATAACGTGATTTATAAACACAGAATAACCATGTGTGGATATGGCCCCGTGGCTGTCATGCTCACCGCCACAAATGGTAAGGGCACGCTTTTAAAGTATGCAACCAGCGGGGATGTGCAGCCCATGGATGAAGTTGTGGGTTATGCTGCTATAAAAGTTGAGCGGTGAAAAGTTTTAAATTGGGTGAGTGTATGTCGATACAAATGAGGTGATGCTATGGCTAAGAAAAAGGAGAGTATTGAGGAAGAATTAGCAGCGAAGAAAGAGAGCATGTGGCTCACACTGAAGAAGAGGGAGATAGAGGACGCAATGAAATTCTCGGAAGATTACAAGAAGTTTCTGGCGGAGGTCAAGACTGAGAGAGAAGCGGTCAGGTATATAGTCACCGAGGCTGAGAAACATGGATTTAAAGACTTGGCAAAAAAGAAAAGTCTGGCACCCGGAGATAAATTTTACTTGATAAACAGGGAAAAGACTGTTGCTCTAGGAGTTGTGGGCAAGAAACCCTTGGAAGGTTTTAGGCTCGTTGTGTCGCATATCGATGCTCCCAGAATAGATCTCAAGCCCAACCCTGTGTGGGAAGATGGTGATGCTGCTCTTGCACTGTTCAAGACCCACTATTATGGAGGAATAAAGAAGTATCAGTGGGTTTCGAGACCCCTTGCTCTGCACGGTGTGGTATATACTAAGGAGGGAAAGAGAATAGAGGTCAAGATTGGAGATAATCCTGGAGATCCGGTATTTGTGATACCTGACCTCTTGCCACATCTGGCACGTAATGTTCAGGGAGATAGAAAATTGTTCGAAGGAATAAAAGGCGAGGAATTGCAACTGGTGGTTGGCAATATACCCATCAATGACAAGGAGATAAAGCAGAAGGTAAAGATACAGATACTTAAATACCTCAATGAGAAATATGGTATTGTGGAGGAAGATTTCAATTCTGCCGATATTGAGATAGTGCCTGCAGCACAGCCTCGCGATGTTGGTTTTGACCGCAGCATGGTGGGTGCCTATGGCCATGATGATAGAATATGTGCCTATACCTCGCTTCGTGCCATCTTGGAAGTCAAAGAGCCCACATACACAAGCATTGCGTTTTTCTACGATAAAGAGGAGATTGGAAGTGATGGAAATGTAGGTGCACAGAGCAATTTCCTTGAATATGTGCTAGCAAAGGTTGTGAATCTCATCAAGCCAGGATACTTGCATGTTGAGTTTATGGACATGCTCTATAAGAGCAAGGCTATAAGCGCAGATGTTAGTGCTGCAATAAACCCAATATTCAAAAGTGTGCATGATATACCCAATGCCGCCAAGGCTGGATATGGCGTGGTGATCAGTAAGTATACGGGCCATGGAGGAAAGTACAGTTCCAGTGAGGCCACTGCAGAGTTTATGTCCGAGATAAGGGCCCTGTTTGCAAAGTACAATGTGCCTTATCAGGTCGCAGAACTTGGAAAAGTAGATGAGGGTGGTGGAGGCACCATAGCCAAGTTCTTTGCCAAGTACGGAATGGACGTTGTGGATATGGGTCCGGGAATAATAGGGATGCACTCACCCTTTGAGATAGCAAGCAAGATGGATGTGTGGAGCGCATATCGCGCCTACAAAGTTTTTCTCTCTCAATAATTTTTTATTTTTGTTCTTTGTGTAATTCGTACCACATATGCTCAATCTCTGCAAATATTATAGGAGATGCAGTTTTGACTGCATTTGGAGAGCCGGGGATGAGAAATATGATCTTGTTGGCGAGAACTCCCGCAGTGGCTCTGGACATCATGGCCGCGGTACCTATCTCCTCATAACTCACATGACGAAATATTTCTCCAAATCCAGGAAGTTCCTTATCAAATAGGGGCGTAACGGTCTCGTAGGTCACATCTTTGGGGCTTATCCCTGTTCCGCCGTTAATTATGATTGCATTGCAATCTCGTAGCATAGAAAGCAATGTGGTGAGAATTTCAAATTTGTCATCCTTAACAATGCTGTAATTACATATAGTATGGCCATGATTTGTAATTTCATCTTTCAGAATCTTGCCCGATTCATCATTTTTCATGGTTCGTGTGGAACTCACGGTGATTACTCCGATTTTAAGCGAGTATCTGTGTTTTTTATGCTCTTTGACACCCATATTCATTCACCCTTTATCTTCTCTACAACCTCAATATCCTTAATCTGAGTCATGGGATACTGTCCATTCTCATCCTTCTCCAGATACTTCACCATATCCCAGATTGTAAGAAGTGCAGCACTCACACCAGTGAGAGCCTCCATCTCCACGCCTGTCTTGTAATGGGCCTTGACCTCGCATTCCACATCTATGCGATTTCCGTGCACTGTGAACCTGAAATGCACACTCTCTATGGGAATTGGATGACAGTGAGGAATGATATGCGCGGTATTTTTAACAGATAGAAGTCCCGCAATTTTGGCAGTTTCAAAAATATCCCCTTTCTTTATGTCTCCTATTCTAATCGCTTCGATGGTGGTACTCTTCAGCACAATCGTGCCCCGAGCCCTGGCAACTCGCATAACCACATCTTTCTCGCTTATATCCACCATGCTCATAGGCGAGCATCACATTATCTATTATTAAACTTTTATTCCCTGAATATCTGGATGGACTCCAAGCCATATTTATCTTAGGGGATTGGCAACCCAGCCCATGAAGAATATCGCTCCTGTATCTCGGTCCTGGATAAGAAACAGAAATGGGTGGTTTACATTAAAATCGATGGATGGGATTATGCCTAAGACTACGGGTATTGCAGTGGCTGCAGCAGCCTCAGTACCCTTCTCACTCACAGATATGTATACCTTGTGATAAACTTCACCTGCCCATATACCGCCACTTGGAGATAAGTCCGTCAAATCTGCGGATTGGGTAAATACCTGTCGAATTCCCATGCTTTCCAGAACTTCTTTCAGTGCATAATCAGTGCTCAGTGTGAATTTTGGAAATGAAATATTGACATGTGCATAGTTCAGGTTCTCTCTCCAGGTCATAACTTTGTTGAGTGTGATATTCATGTGCTCTCCCTTTGGAAGCACCACAAGCATGGAGAGATTGCTATCTCTATAAGGCAGTTCAAGAATCTGAGCATCTTTGTCCTCCGTATAACGAAAATCTCCAGATGCGTGCATCATATCCACCGATATTCTGCCCTGGGGTGTATAAAAGAAATCTCCAGTGGTTAGAGATTCGTTGAATACATACATCCATGCTGCCTGAAAATATATGGCATTGGTGAGCACCGCTACGGTCTCTGGAGTTATGCTATGGGGCGGAAGCAACTCTTTTATCTTTCCATATGTACGGTTCTCAACCCAGGAGTTGATTATCTCTCTTCCTCTTTCGGGAGAGTTGTTGAAATTGAGAAGTTTGAAATACGCATCATAGTAATTCTCAAGAATCTTTACATACTCGGGGTTTATATCAAAACCCTTCTGTGCCCACAGAGCATCGGCAATGCTCAAAGTGTAGTTATCAGTATGATTCTCGAATTTCTTCAGAAAATAGTGAATATTCTCTTCCAGAATGCTTTTATTTTCTGGAAGATACATTGCATTGCGCATCTCCTGGGCTGTGGTGCCTCGAGATCCCTCATACAGCATGGCCAGCGCCAGCCAGATGCTAAGCGGAGAGATTATGGTATTTTTGCTCGAGTTGAGCATCTTGGTGAGAAGTGTGAGAGCAAAATTGTTCGATGCCAGTGCCACATTTTTCAGATTTTTCTCGTTTAGTCCCTCTGGATCCCATGTGATTGTGAGGCTTTCAGGCTGTATACTTATATTTTCAGTAGATGGATTCTTCTCTGAACTTGGAGATACCTGAAATATAAATGCACCTATAATTAGAGCAATAACGGATAGGGTGATTATGGCCGAGAGTTTTTTTGCATGCACAATATCTTATTTAGATTATTCTATTTATCTCTTTCGTTAAAAATTGAATTATCATTTTGAGAATGTTTAAGTACCACGGGATGTATATTATCGGAAGGCGATG
>WALG01000028.1 GCA_015522955.1 DHVE2 group archaeon | reverse complement strand
GTACATCCCAAGAGTATTACTTCAGCACCATCCTCTTCCACAGCCTTTCTTGCCTCTCTTTTTATGATTTCGGCTGTTTTTTTCTCATCCTTATGAAAATCCAGAACACCGAGACCCACAGAGCGAAAAGATGCAAGGCGATCCTTGAGCCCGTATTTTACCACATTCTCTTCCATCTGAGGGATCCATTTTCTACGACCAACTATGATGGAAAATTTGTATCCAAGGGCCATGGCAATGGCCATGGCCGACTCTGCAGGCGCAGTAACTATCATTTTATCCACAATCTCTCTTGCTATATCGAGGCCCGGGTCGTAGAAGCATCCTATGACCGCCGCATCGAAACCATTCTTTTCAGCCCATTTTATCTCTGCCAGAGTGTAAGGTATTGCCATTTCCTCATAAAATCGGTATTCTACATGTTTAGGGCCAATTTTCTTGCCCCATCTATTTGCCAGAGAGATTACTTTTACCTCAGTATCATCTTGTTTTATATTGTTCAGTACTTCTTCGATAGGTTTATTAAAATCCTTCCCTCCGGCTGGGTTAATCCATAATATTTTCTTTTTCATTTTTTGTCACCTTATAAAATTTTCAAATCTCTATCAGCCGTGGTTAATCTCACTGCCTTATTTTTTATGTAAACATCATCCTCAATTCTCACTCCAAATTTTTCAGGTAGGTATATCCCCGGTTCAATTGTAAAAGTCATTCCATTCTCCAGAATCAAATCATTTGTGGGCGTGATAAATGGCTCCTCATGCACATCAAGTCCCAATCCATGGCCTGTGCGATGCATAAAATACTTTCCATAGCCATACGAATCTATTACCTTACGTGCGGCAAGATCAACGTCCATGGCTCTCACCCCATTCCGTGCTGTTTGAAATGCATTTTCATTTGCCTCTTTAACAATTTCGTATACTTTCCTTGCTTCACCGGAGATATCTCCTATGGCAACTGTGCGTGTCATATCCGAACAATAGCCACTATATTTTGCCCCATAGTCCAGAATAACCAAATCTCCATCCTTTATCTTTCTCTCATCAGGGGAATGATGGGGATTAGCCCCATTGGGGCCCGAAGCTACGATTGGCTCAAAGGAAATTCCATCTCCACCAAATTCCTCTATAAGTTCAATTATTCTTTTGGCTATTTTTCTCTCACTTATCCCCTTCAATCCTTCTTGCAACAGGGCTTCGAATACACGGTCAACTATGCGTGCGGCTTCTTTCATATATTCAATCTCCTCCTCGCTTTTATACATTCTGAATCTCGAAATAAGGGGGGATAGGGGGGCCAGTGTAAAATCCTTAAATATCGGTAAGATGTTAAGAACAAATCTAGCAGGCATGGTATCTTCTGCAAGGGCCACATGTTTCTTTGGTTTTATCTCCTTAATCTTCTCTTTAAGAAGAGCATAGGGATTCTCAGAATCTTTCCAGAAATATGTCTCTAAGGGTATATTCTCCAACTCGCCCCTGTAAAGTTCTGGGGCAATTATGAAGGCATTCTCTTCTGCAGGAACCACAAGAAGAAGCAACCTTTCCAATGTAGCCGCAGGATCGAGAGAAGTAAGATAATAAAAATTGGTGCCTGGAGATATCATGGCAACGTCTCCATATTTTTCCAGTTCTTTCTGGAAATGCTCAAGTTTTTTCATGTATCTCACTTCTTCATCTTGCTCCTGAGTTCCTCTGTGGATTTCCAGTCAATCTCCATCTTCTCCGGATCTATTTTTACTCCATAGATTTTTTCGGCAATTTCCAGCGTTATCAGGTCATTTCTGAAATCTTCCAGTACAAGGTTTGGGTCTCTTTCCAGCGGATTGCCCCAGCCACCACCACCTGAAGAGTGGAAACTTATGAGATCGCCTTTTTTAAGTACTTCTGCGGATATTCTCCTTATTTCCTCTACCTTTCCGTTGCGATACAGGAATATCTTGTTGCCGGGACCTGGAAGGCCACCATCAACACCCCAGGGCGGGAAATCGTGGCGTCCAACCTGGAGAGTTGCCAGTGCCTGACTGTTGAGAATACGATATTCGCGAATCACTCCAAATCCACCCCGGAATTTTCCATGGCCCACTCCGTCTACTGTGTTCAGAGCATATCTCTCTACCATGATGGGAAAGTTCTTCTCATAAACTTCCGAGGAGGCTATATAGGTTTCCCCATCTCCGCAGGCAACTAAACCGCTGGTACCGTCCATATCATAGCCTGCACCCCAGCCACCTGGCTGTGGCTCGACTATGGCAAAGGGCTCTCCTGTTCTGTCATCAATGCCACCCACGATAGTGGCTAAAATAGATACAAAATGTCCGGCGGTAAGTCTCTCCGGTACATGAGGTGCCAGAGCCTTCCATACAAGGTCTGTAGCATACGCAATGGCTTCCCAATCCGTGGATGTAGGTGCTGGTTTTACTGGATGAAATATGGTGCCCGGTGGCGCTATAACCTCCAAGGGTGCAAAGAACCCTGCATTGGGGTGGGCGTGGGGATCCGTAACTGCCATATAGGTTTCCCTAACCCCGGATACTGTCGCAGGGAATGGCGAGTTTATGGGGCTCATGACCTGTTTTCCACTTCCTGTAAAGTCTACCAGGAACTTATCCTCTGTGATTTTCAGTTTCACTTTCACATATACAGGCTCTTCCGTCTGTGCTATGGCACTGTCTATGTAATCCTCCGTTTCGAACTCTCCTTTCGGCAACTCCTTCATTTTTAATCTTGCATATTTTTCCCCATCTCTCAGTAATTTATCCATTGCCCCTAAAACACTATCGATTCCGTACTTTTCAATAAGAGTAAATACTCTTTTGGACGCAACCCGCATGGATGCGGCTTGTGCTTCCATGTCCCCGT
>WALG01000027.1 GCA_015522955.1 DHVE2 group archaeon | reverse complement strand
TGAAACTACTGTATAAACTAAGCAAGATGAAGGAAGCACTTAAACAATACGGATTTTTGGAAGAGAGTGATATGGATGAAAGTCAAGGTCACTAATGCAATAAAAGACGGAATGCACATAGCAATAATCTTCTCACTCGACAAAAACACGAAAATAAAGCAGGGAGATAAACTGGATTTATCTGTCGTAGATTTCAATGGAGAAATTGAATTGAAAGAAATGGCAAACTCTTACAGAGTAATTAAAGAGGAGGTAGTGAATGGTGAATACAAGGGAGACTATGTTATATTCGAAAGCGAGGATTACACATCTTATGTGGATTACCCAGGGCTAAAGAGAATAATGAGGGCCTTATCAAACATTGCAAACTATGTATATGAGTTAAGTGATTTCGATATATATCTATATAACAATGATTACCCAGTAATTTTCATAGAGAACATGGATTGGAGCCACAAAGATTATGCAGATGTGTATGGATTTGTAATAGCACCACTGCGCAGAGGCGATGAAGATGAAGGTGAAGGTCACTAAGTTGAAAAACGGGCAGTACAGGATAACGATACCACGGGCAATAGCCGAGGCAATGGAATTAGAAGGCAAGAGCCTCGACGTGAAAATCGAGGCCAAGAAAATAATTCTGGAGGTGGAAAGATGAGCGAAAGAATAAGGAAACTGCTTACTAACATTGTTAAATCGGGAGGTATGTATGACAGGAAATTATACTTAGGCACTCTTAAAGAAAATGGATTCAGGGAATTGTACATAGGTAGAGATAAATACGGGGAAAGAGAATACCATGTACTTGACACAGTTACTGGAGATTGCTGGGTCATAGGTTGTAATTTTGGTTGCTGGAGAAGATGTGAAGGCAAAATCGGTGCAGATAAATGGGTCGTAATTTTTGGTTGGGAACCTGAAAAGCGGGAATACGAAGAATGTATACTCTTTCATAACTTTGCAGATATGGAAGAGTGTTTAAAGGGCGAAAGAAAATTACCCATTATTTTGAAGGTCACTTCGGAGGTGAGCAAATGAGCAGGGTAACCAGCAGACTTCTAAGAAGAAAATACGCAGATACATACGTGGACAGCATAATCCTCGATAAAGGGTACCTTATGGATTTATACGGGGAGAAATGGAGAGATGAGTTTAAAAAGTCACAGGATATGATAATGGAGTATGGTATAATAATTGACCCCTCGCATGTACTTGCAATAAGAATACACGACGATGATGTGAAGAAGATAGCATCCAAAGTCCTGTACACGGCAAATTATTCAGACAACATTGGGAATGCATTTAGCATGGGTGAAGTCAAAGCAAAAATAAAGTTAAACGGTGAAATTCTGCAATCTCTATTGGATTTAATGCTTGATTTGACCGACGAGAACAAAGTAACGATTGAGATAAGAGAGAAGAATGATGTTAAGTTAATAGTGGTTAGCAATGGAAAGATGGATTTTGTAATCGCAGGTTTATGGGGTGAAGACAATGAGCATAGTTGAGGAGGTAATAGAACTTCTGGAGCGAAAAGCATCCAAGGAGGCATTGGAGTGGGGAGCAGCAATGGGTTTATTCGATGAAAGACGAACAAGCAGCCGTGAAGTATCGCACTTGAGAGAAGAGTTTTACAAAGGGTATATAAAGGAACTAAAGAGGTGGTTGGATGGCATTAGTAGTGATTGAAGTGGATGGAGATAAAGAAGGTGTGGAACTGGCAAAGAAGCTGAGCGAGTACCTGAAGTGGTACACCATTGTAGCGTGGAGCGATGAGCAGGAAGATAAGATTGACAGGGACATATTCTTAGGCTACACCCATGGAATCAAGATAGGTAAGCCTATATGGCTCAGGGAGGCGGATTAAGATGAACCTGATACTTTGCTATAGGCTTGGTGCGGGGTATGGCACGAGTGATGAAGAGACTTTGTGGGGTGATAACTGTTACTCGATATATGACTTTGTGTGGTGGTAGAAATGAATCTTAATGGAGGCGAGAAGAAATGAATCTTAAGTTGAGGAAGAAGTACCTGTTCGTCAGAAAATCGGATGGTGGAGTGGTGATAATGGCGCCAGTGGCAAGAACGGAAGATGGTGATTTCTATTTAATGTGTGGCGAAGAAGGTCGCAGGAAGTGGATATCCGCAGCAGATATAGAGAGAGAATACCGCAACTTTGGTGAGATTATAGAAAACAATCTCCCAGAAAGATACAGCGAGCCAATAATACCAAGTGAAATATCTCTCTTGGAATCAGAAATCACAATAAGCGAAGGCTCAGGATTTGTTATCAGGGGCGAGACCATGGACGGTAAGAAAGCATCAATAATTGTAAGATGGGGTGAGCCGATAGAAATAAAATCAGAGGAGCCGTTAATCACAGGTGATGAAGATGAACCTGATAGTTAAGAAAGAGGAGAAGAAAATCATAGTCACAGCGAAAGATTTAGACGATGAGGAATTCAGAGACCTCGCACACGACATAGAGTTTTTAGTGCGTGAATTCAAAAAATACAAAGAATTCAAGTACAGGTGGAAGCAGGTATGAATCACTTAGTAAAATTAATAGAGAAGTACCTCGCAGCAGACACGTATTACCTTGAGGAGGGAGATAACTACATTCTCATAGTCCTCTATCCAAAAATTCATTTCGTTGAAGGAAAGGAAATCGAGGGAGTGATATCCATCCTGAAAAACGTCTATGATAATGTGGACTGGTTCGTTGGCAATATGCTTGTAATCATCGGCCATAACGGGGATGAACTCAACGAAGCAATCAAGGAAAAGTACTATGAAATTGTGAAAAAACTTATATAGGAGCAAGTTTATAAAGTATCGGGTGAAAAACATGGCAAATCCAAAACTTGGAGCAAGGATGGTGCGAGCGTCTCTTATCGGCAATCTAGTAGGAGCACTGCTATTCTTCGTATTCTACATGGGAATGGTATTCATCAACGGCGTTGGTGGCACCACAGTAATGCAACCTCTATACTCAGGTATATTTGGGTATATAGTCGGCTTAAGCGCTGGCCTTGGTATAGAGTTCAGCAAAGACTTAGAGGCTCAGTGAGATTTTTATGAGAACAATTTTTTCTTTTCTTTCCCATTTTTTCTGCGGTGTCATAACCGTACTATCATTTCTCCTCAATCCCGTAATCCCTCTGATACTTTTCTTCACATTCATGATTTATGAGGTTGATGAGGATTTCCACATAAGCGACGAAGCATTCATAGACATTCGAGAATTTGGATACGGTGCATTTCTCACTGCTGTAATCTTAATCTCCTATTACCTGAGTAAGATTTAAATACTCTCACTCATTATTATAACTGGGAGTAAGTCCATCTCCTGACAGTGTACCTTGAGGCTCACCAAATGGAGGGGATGGGTTCCCACACAATACCTGGTAAGGGGGGCATCGTGTTTTGGTAAGCCCCCCACTATAAACACACCTACAATCAATTTTTCACCACAGGTAAGTATAATTATCAACCCAGCATGAGAAAATCGATTCTGCGAATTTTAAAAGCGTCAAGAATAAAAATAGAGGAGGGGTAATCAGTGTGATTAATCCAGTCCAATAACTTTATCAACAAAATTACGTTTTTTAAACTCTTTTAGTGCTTTCTCATC
>WALG01000026.1 GCA_015522955.1 DHVE2 group archaeon | reverse complement strand
GTTGTATATTATCATGGTAAAGTATGCCACGAAATATTTAACTCCTTTGGGTGCATGCATCCTCTATGTTCTCCGATAGAGTTCTCAGTATAGAGTTATCAGGGATAAGAAAAATATTTGATATGGCTCAGGGTAACGTTATAAACCTAGGTCTTGGAGAGCCAGATTTTCAACCCCCACCCGAGGCTATGGAGGCTATTCACGAGGCTGTAAAGGAAGGATACAATAAATATGGTCCCTCCAAGGGATTCCCTGAACTTAGAGAGGCCATTGCTCAGAAATTCTCAGAATACGGGAATTTCTCTGCAAATAATGTTCTCGTTACAACAGGTGCCACAGAGGGTATGCTTACCACCATGTTGGCCCTTCTAAATCCCGGCGAAGAGGTACTATATCCCAACCCAGGATTTGTGACCTACAGACCTCATATTCTCATAGCGGGAGGCAGACCTGTGGACTATCCCCTTATGCAGGAAAACGAGTTTATGCCCACACAGGAGGAGTTGCAGAAGAGAATCACACCCCGGACCAAAGCAATCATTGTAAACTATCCAAATAATCCCACAGGAGGAGTTATTGATGCATCCCATATCAAAATGATTATCGACCTGGCCGAGGATAACGACCTTATCATAATCTCTGATGAAGTGTATTTCCATCTAACCTACGATTCTCCCCCACAGACTTTCCTTGGGAAATATGACAAGGTGATCTTTGTCAATTCCTTTTCCAAGGAGTTTGCCATGACAGGGTGGCGTCTTGGATATCTTATCGCTCCCAGCGAATTTATTGAACAGATAGGAAAAATGCACTACTACACGGTCGCCTGCCCCCAGAGTCCCATAGAGTATGCAGCCATGGTGGCTCTTCAAAAGAGCAGATATTACACAGATATGATGTGTGAGAGGTTCAGGGCCCGCAGAAAATTGATATACGAACTGCTGAAAAAAATTGATGGTGTGAATCCAAATATGCCCAAAGGTGCGTTCTATATGTTCCCCCGCATAGAACTTAATGCTGACCCGAGAGATATAGTGATGGAAACCGTGAAACGCGGTGTTCTATGCACTCCAGGTGAGGCTTTTGGCTCTGCTGGAAAGAGACACATACGCTTCTCCTATGCTGCCAGTGAAGAAAATATCAAGAAAGGCATGGAGATATTTGCAGAAGTTATCGAGAAGTTTAGATAAGCATAACGAATCCTTATATTCTTCTTTTTCATATCCCTCATCTGGTGGTTAAAAATGAACATCTACGGAAAAATTTTGAGGGTAAATCTTACAACTGGTGAAATAAAAAAAGAGGAAATAGATGAAAAACTCACAAGAAAATTCCTTGGAGGGTTAGGGTTTGCCGCCTACTATCTTTACAAGGAGGTTCCCAAGGGCGCTGATCCACTAGGTGAGGAAAACAAGATTTTCATTGTTCCTGGACTTCTAACGCCCTATGGAATACCCACCGCCTCCAAAACGGCAATGACCTCAAAATCCCCACTTACCGGTGCATTTGGGCGAACAATCGTGGGTGCGCCCATGGGTGTGCAATTAAAAAAGGCTGGATACGAGATGCTTATAATTGAAGGTAAAAGTGATAAGCCTGTAATACTACGAATAGAGGATGATAATGTAAGCATTGAACCTGCAGAGGATCTGTGGGGCAAGACAACTCGTAAGGCCCAGAAACTCTTAAAGGAGAAATTCGGGAAAGTGAGCACTGCAGTTATAGGCCCTGCCGGTGAGAATCTCAGCAAGATAAGCACTATTGATTTTGAGGAGAGACAGGCTGCGAGAACAGGAATAGGTGCTGTCTGGGGAAGCAAAAAATTGAAAGGTATCGTTGTTAAAGGCACTAAGAAGCCCACAGCGGCGAACCATGCCCAGCTTATTAAACTCATAGGTAAGTGGGCCAAGATAATAAAGGATCATCCTGCAACAAGAGACGATATGAATTACGGAAGCGGTGAATTCCTTAGATGGATGAACTTAGAGCGTGGCACATTCCCAACAAGAAACTGGCAATGGGGCTATTTCCAGAGTTTCTATGACAAGGCAAAAGAGGGAGAATTGCTTGGCATAGATCCACATTACTGGGTTCCAAAATTCAGGAGTGATCGCAATCCGTGTCCCAACTGTACCAAGCCGTGCTCTCAGGTATTCAAACTTACCAAGTATATGCCAGGTGAGGAAATAGACGGCCCCGAATATGAAACCCTATATTCCCTTGGTAGCGAACTTGAAATCGATGACCCTGAGGCTGTGGCATATCTAAATCTCCTCTGCGATGAGTATGGTATGGATACCATCTCCGCAGGAGTGACTATCGGCTGGGCCATGGAAGCCTACGAAAGAGGATTGTTGACAAAAGAAGATACCGATGGCTTAGATTTAAGATTTGGAAATGTGGAGACCGCCGCGGAAACTCTTCGCCGGATGGCCTATCGAGAAGGAAATCTTGGCAAACTGCTCGCAGATGGTAGCAAAGCAGCCAGCGAGAAACTTGGTAAAGGAAGCGAGAAATTTGCCATCCACGTTAAAGGTCTAGAACTTCCTGCATATGATATACGTGGCATAAAGGGTATGGCCTTGGCAATCGCGGTATCTTATCGCGGAGCGTGCCACCTAACTGCTGGAGTTTATGGCACCGAACTCGTGGGTAGGTGGTGGAAATTCGATGGAATTGATCGACTGAGTGCTGAGAATAAGGGATTCGAGGTCAAGACCCACGAAGATCTTATGCAGGTTTATGACGCTGTAGGTCTTTGCAAATTCTCGCGTCATATGTACACTTTAGAAGGGATTCCGGAACTCATAGAAGCAGTTGCTGGATTTCAGATTAGCAATGCAGAACTCCTAGCAATTGGCGAGCGCATATACAACGTAGCCCGGGCATTCAACGTTCGCGAGGGTTTCTCTCGCAAGGATGACACGTTGCCATGGAGACTCCTGCATGAGCCTATACCTAAGGGCAAGAGTGCAGGCTCCTATGTGAAACCCAAGGAACTAGAGCATATGCTCGACGAGTACTACCAGGCCAGAGGCTGGAGCGAGGAGGGCATACCCACAAAGGTGAAACTTGCCTCTCTTGACCTCGAGGATATCGCTGAGGAGATTGGAGTAGGACATTAGTTCCCTTTTTTATATTTTCTTTATAACATTTTGAGAATTATCGAAATCTCTATATC
>WALG01000025.1 GCA_015522955.1 DHVE2 group archaeon | reverse complement strand
TCCTTGACTAAATGCATCATCAATAGCTTTTCTTGTGGCACTTGTTTTAAGTTCCAAACCAAAAACTGAAACTCTTCTGGCAATGCCTTTCTTTCTATAACCTGCTACATCCATTTTTCTAGGTCTCGCTCTACCTACTTTGGGGAGAGGCACCTCTTGTGCTACTTTATATCCCATGTCTTTTAATTCTCTTATTATAGGAATTGCCATCTCTTTTTCATCTTTAGGCTCATCTAAAAGTTCCATAAGCTTCTTTTTTTTTATCTTCTCCAATGTGGTAAGAAGGTCATCCATAGAAAAATAGTTCTCATCACATAGAAGTTTTACAAGTTTTCTAATTTTTATCTTGGATACCATTTTTATCAAAGTGTTCTCTAGTTCTTTATGTTTTAGTTTGTTTTGAAGTCTATTTTCTATGTCTATTCCTAACTTTTCTAGGGCTTTCAAATTAATTGCCATTAATAACACCCAACTAAACTAATCAAAATAGGATTATAAAAATTTTTCTAAGCGTCAAACAGATATAGTATATCACCCATACTTCTTCGTGCTCTGCTGGATATTTGATGTGGACGATACCCTCGTTGAGTATGTAAATTTTGATATGCGAGAATGGTACGAGTTCATAGCAGAGCCCGTGGCAAAGAAATATGGCATACCCCTTGATTTTAATACATGGAAGAGGATGATAGAGGGAGAAATTAGCAGGAGATACAGCGAGAGATTTGGTGTGCCCGCGGAAAATTTTTGGAGAGATGTGGATAAAAGAAACTTAGAGTATCGCAAATGGATGTATAACGAAGGGCGTTTAAGACTTTATTCTGATGTACAGTTCATAAAGAATCTGCAAGGAAAGAAAATAGCATGGAGCGTGTCCTCCGAGAATTGCGTGGAGTATGTACTATCTTTATTTGGCATAAAAGATATTTTTAATTTCGTAATTGGAAAAGATTACGAGAATTACAGATACTTAGAGAAGGTGAAACCCTCACCAAAATTTATACAACTCATAAAGGGAAGATGTGAATGCGATGAATGCATTGTGATCGGAGACGGAGATAGAGATATGCTTGCTGCAAAATATGCAGGATGCTTGGCAGTTCATATTTCCCATGATGGTAGAAAAAGCAAGTATGCAGATGTAACAATAACCTCCTTTCATCAACTGGCAGATAAAAAGTTTTTATAGTGAATGTGCATCCACACCTATGATTCGTTGGCTCTGGTACCTTAGTCTCCTGCTATTCGCCATCGGGGTAATATTTTATTTCTCTTGGGCATTGCTCTACGATGCCTGGGCAGATATAGGACTCTATTCCATAACCGCAACACTTATAGTATTTTCCGTGCTTGGTATGCTTCTCTCAAGAGTTCAGTAGGGTTTGGCCACATAGGCAAGAGTATCCGTTTCTTTTCCACATATCACACATTTTCCCGGCTTCTTTTCGAATGGAATCCCAATAATGCGTTTATCTGTACTTTCCTCAATTCTACGCCCGCATTCCTCGCTCCCGCACCAGTGCACCACAGCAATGCCTTTATGTTCCCTTATCCCATCCAAGGAGTTAAATTCTTTTATTCGAGAGAACATTTCTTTGTTACTCCTAACAATCAGGTTCTTGTGAATATCTTTAAGAAGCGAGGATATTTTTTCCACATACTCCCCTCTTGATACTGAGATTTTTTCAAAGGTATCCCTGCGTACTAAAACCACCTGATTCTTCTCAATATCCCTAGGTCCAATCTCAAGACGTATAGGCACACCCTTTAGTTCCCAATCATAAAACTTGTAACCGGGGGTATAGGCATCCCTATCATCCAGATGCACACGAAAATTATTACGCAATTCCTCAAGCACTTTACGAGCCTCCTCAAGAACATTTTCCTTATTTTTAGAGACTATAGGCACAATAACAACCTGAATCGGCGCAATTTCCGGAGGAATTACAAGGCCATGATCGTCTCCGTGAATTCCCACAATCGCTCCAATCAAACGCTCACTCATTCCAAAGGTAGTTTGATGCACGTAATCATGGGTGCCATCCTCTTTGAGATACTGAATCTCATAGGCTCTTGAGAAATTCTGCAAGTACTGATGAATAGTACCAATTTGCAGAGTCCTACCAGAGGGCATGATTGTCTCCGCTCCAATGGAGTATGCGGCTCCTGGAAATTTATCCCATTCAGTTTTGCGAACAAGTACGTATGGCAGTGCCAGTTTGTGGGCCACTTTCTTCCATATTTCAATGTTTTCTCTGATTTGCTCCTCAGCCTCTTCTTCTGTAGCATGCGCAGTATGTGATTCAAAGAAATGTACCTCCCGCATACGTATAAATGTGCGGGTTTGCTTGGTTTCATATCTGAATATATTCACTATCTGAAATATTTTGAGTGGCAAATCAGCATGAGTTCTTATCCATAGTGAGAAAAGTGGATACATGGCAGTCTCACTTGTTGGCCTTAGCAGAAGTTTCACATCTAGCGGATCCAGGCCCCCATGGGTGACCCAGTAAACCTCATTTTCGAATCCCCTAATATGCTCTCCCTCCTTTTTGAATTCCGTTTCAGGCACTAAGAGAGGAAAATAAACCTCATCGTGACCGTACTTTGTGAATATCTCTCGAAAGTAGTCATCAATATTACGCATAAGTTTCCACCCATATGGAAGCCATACATGCATTCCCTTAACTGGATATCTCTTATCCACAAGTCCTGCTTCTTCAATGATCTCGGTGTACCATTCCGGAAAGTTCTCCTTGGAGATTTCCATAATCCCCAAAAAGTGAGGGTTTATTTAAAAATTCTCTTCGGGCCATGATCGGCATTTAAGCATTCTCTATTTTATTAATGTTAGAAACTGTGAATTTAAAAATTAATTTTGCTGTAAACTGCTTTTTTTGAAAATTTTTGTATTCTCTATCCGTAAAATAATTCAAGGTTTGAGTATTTTTTGCGATAGTTTTAAATTTGGGAGTGCCGAAAATTTTTTATAAGGTTTGTTGCATGATATCAATGGTGATGCAATGGAGTTAAGTACGGCAGCATGGGTAGAGATTATTGTCCCAGCAATTGTTGGACTCTTGATTATGCTTTTATATGGATACTGGGACAAAATAGTGCACAAGGAGTACTATATCGACGACGATATTCTCGCGTATGATGAAGAAATAATCAAGGAAACAAAGGAGGGAGGCAAATGAACTGGGGAATCTTCGTAGGTTTTCTTCTATACCTGATCATACTGGCCTTTATAGGCTGGTGGGCAAACAGGTTCACAAAGAACGAGAGCCAGTACTACATAGGCGGCAGACATGTACACATTCTTGCCGCATCTCTAAGTGATAAAGCAAGCGATTTCTCTGGCTGGCTGATGCTAGGTTTTCCTGGAAGCGCTTTCAAGGCAGGTGTAGGTGCAATATGGGCTGCAATAGGATGTCTAGGGGGTACTTTGCTTAACTGGACAATGATGGCTGTAAGATTGAGAATCTACGCGGGCAAATTGAAGGCAATAACCATACCAGATTTCCTAGAGGCTAGACTTAAGGACCATACCAAAGTAATAAGATTTGTCTCAGGACTCATAATTCTAATATTCATGACAGCGTATGTAGGTGCACAGTTTGGCGCTGGAGGTAAAACATTTGCTGTAGCATTTGGTGTGAATTACTCCTGGGGGGTCTGGATAACATTTATAATTCTTGTGGCTTACGTTATTGCAGGAGGGTTCTTTGCAGTGGTATGGACTGATGTCTTCCAGGCACTTCTTATGCTCTCAGTGCTCATAGTGGTACCTTTCCTCATAGTAGGTGAAATAGGGGGATTTGGAAATGCCATAAATGTCATCGGAAGTGCAGACCCGACAAAACTGGATCCGTTTGGAGGTGCAGTTGGATTAGCCGCCGTTGTGTTTGCCATAGGATATGCATCATGGATAGTGGGCTACATAGGTCAGCCTCACATTCAAACCAGATTTATGAGCGCAAAGGATCCAAGGCAACTAAGGAGACCTGGAATATTCATAAGCATCATATGGACCGTTCTAGTTCTCTGGGGCGCATTCTTTAGTGGTTTCCTAGGATTTGCACTTGTACAAAACGGCTCTCTTTCAGTAAGTGATCCAGAGCAGATCATACCTGCTCTTATAGTACATTATACCCCACCTCTTGTTGCAGGTATTCTGACCTCAGGTATAATTTCTGCTGTTATGAGTACCGCTGATTCCCAGTTACTTGTAGCGGCTTCTGCCGTGGGTAGAGACTATATCCACAAGATATTCAACTATACCCCAAGCCAAAAACAGATGGTGAACATAGGTAGAATCGTAGTCTTTATTCTAGGTCTTTTCGCAGTATGGTTTGCATTGAGACCCAATCCCTTGGTCTATGGAATGGTTGCAACCGCGTGGGGTGGTCTCGGTGTAGGCTTTGGTCCAGCACTGATACTCTCGCTGTGGTGGAAGAGAATAACCAAGGAAGGTGTAATCGTAGGAATGATTTACGGGCTGATCTCTGAGGTTACCTTGGAGAGTATGATAGGTTGGTCATTTACAAGTGGCCCCCTGGCAGGTGTACCAATATTCTTTGTGAACTTCTTCATCACACTGTTTATAATAGTGGTGGTGAGTCTGTTTACAAAGCCTCCCGAGGAAGTCATAAAAACACATACAGCACTGTTTAGAAAGGTTCCCATTGGAAGCGCTTCGAAGCCTACCGTGAGTGAGACAAGAGTAAAGAGTCAGATTGAGAACGTTGCAGAGTACATAGTGCTTAAGGCACTTATCCCTTAAATTTTTCTTTTTTTGTTTTATTTAAGATCTTGAGAATTTCACTCATTTTGTATTCCTGCCCGTTAAATGCATCCATTAAATATCTCTCTCCGTTAATTGTATAAATCCAGAAAATTTTATACGCTCGCATATCTTTTACAACTTCCACAAGGGGATGCCACCAAGATACAATACGCAAGGCACCCCATTCCACTGCCTTTTTCATGGCAAATTCTCTTATTTTTTCATAATCTTCCACGATAGGAGTCATAACATTTTTCTCGTTTACATTCCATTCATCTGTTTCAATAAAACTATCTCCCCGCTCTATTCCAAACCTGTAAAGATCCACATACCCAAAATAATTGATTACCTTCTCCTTTAAACCTAGCCTTTTATAATGAAGTTTAATGTGAAACACCTGGTATGGATAGAGAACAAAATCCTCATAGTCACGGGGTTTGAAACGTGGTTTCATCACTGTAACTTTCATAGAAGTTGAATAACATTTAGAATTTAAAAACCTTCCCATGCCATGCTTAAACAATAAAATTAAATAATTTATTTGGAACTAATCACAGATAAAAAATGTGAGATACTCGGAAGATCAGCATGCAATCAAATAGATTGCCTACTCCTTATATTTCTTCTCAACATAGGGAGAGGTCATAAACCTAAGCATGGCCATGTACTGGGATGGTTGGTGGGGCCTTAATTTTACCACATCACCCACACTTACATTAGCATCTTCCACATCAGCAATTATATGATCGCTGCTTCCACCTAGAATCTCAATTTTATCATCCATG
>WALG01000024.1 GCA_015522955.1 DHVE2 group archaeon | reverse complement strand
GTTGTACAAAGTTGTACCTCCAGAGGGTTATCAGGTGGCGGAGAGTTATAGTGGCATGGTTTACGCGTACAGGGATGTAGAGAGTGGAATTGCTATTGACAATCATGGTGTGAATGTTACCTCGCTAATTGGCAGACCTGATGGCAATTACTGGGTAGGCAATAAGGGAGATTATGTGGATATCACGTTGAATATGAGCAGCGAGAATCTGCTTGTTATTCGGGGAATAGATAATCCGCCTGCAGAGAAAAGAGCGATGCTCAGTGCGGAAGTTACATCAAATACACCCACAACGCAATCCACCATATGGGTATATGCCAATGTGAGCAATGAATGGATAAAATTGGGAGAGATAAAAGTTAGGCATAATCTGCATACCAATGTGGTGAATCTGGATGTTTTACACATGTTACTTGGAAACAGAGTAGAGTTAAGATTCGAGATGCGAGACCGCAACGGCATAGATTTCATAGGGGTGGCTCATGATTACAGATTGGCATCGCTTAAAAGAGTGAAACTTGAATATGCAAGTTATGGATACAGCAATTTAAGCTATGTGGATGGCAACTATCTTACTTTGAATCCTGGAGATTTTGTAAGGATGAGTTTTGATGGTAAAGGAGATGGGTTATATCTCCTTGCACTCTATGGATTCTATTTCAACCACAATATGGTGGGCAAAGGCATAGGAATAGCGAGAGCGGATGAGGTGAATATTGCGGAGGCTGAATTGCAGAATACGCTGATAAGCGGGGAGAACTATGTCTTACTACCACTATTGCAGAATTACAGTGGCATATGCAGCATAACGTGGTACGTGGATGGGCAATATGTGTTTGGAGAGAAGCCAGTGGTGAATTTTGACAGTGGAGAGCATGAGATTGTGCTCTACATCCATCGCTGGGATGGCACAGTGCAGCGATATACTCTCTCTGTGGATGTGTCTTAATCTCTCTTTTTCTTTTTCTGGATTTATGCAATAAAGTATCCATGTGTAGTATCCCGAATTTATATCTTTGTTCCTATAGAAAATGCTAACAGGACTCTAAGGTACTTTGTTAAAGGGGAATGATTGAATTTCTAAAATAGAAGGATAAAGACAGGTGGTAAAATCTATAAATATAATATCTTTCTAAGAGGTATTATGAGAGCGTTAATTCTGGCAGAAAACGATTTTGAAGATCTTGAACTCTTTTATCCTTATTACCGACTCAAAGAGGAAGGAATGGAGGTTACAGTGGCATCCTCGCAGAATGAACTGAGAGGAAAAAGAGGATACACTATCCACAGCGATATAAGGTATGACGATGTAATCTCCGAGGAATTCGATATCCTTGTAATTCCCGGCGGAAAATCTCCAGAGAAGGTAAGGCTCCAAAGCAAGGCCGTAGAAATAGTGAAACATTTTTTCGCTGAGCAAAAACCTGTGGCAATAATATGCCATGGTGTTGAGGTTCTAATATCCGCAGGGGTTGTAAGAGGAAGAAAAATAGCATGCTGGTATGGAGTAAAGGATGATCTCATAGCAGCCGGTGGAGAATTTGTGGACGGAGTGGCGGTGGACAGGAACATTGTATCGGCAAGACATCCGGGAGACCTGGCAGAGTGGATGAGAGAGTTTCTCAAACTTCTCAGGGCATAAATCTTAGAATTGCCATATAAAGTATGTCTCCAGCAGTTACAAAAACCCCGTATCTTTCCTTTTTAAGATATTTTTTGTACTCGCAGGGTATATCTTCAATAGATAAGACCTCAAAATGTTTGTATTTTTCAAGAAATTCTGAGACAACCTCCACAGTTTCCTGAGGTGTGAATGAGCATACCACATAAACAAGCATGCCTCCCTTTTCTACATGTAGAGCACTCTCACTGAGGATTTTTAACTGCATTTCTTTGAAGTTCTCAAAATTTTCCTGATATTTTGCCTCAGGATTGCGACTGGCGGCACCTACACCGCTGCATGGGGCATCCACCAGAACCACAGGATACTTATTGGTCGGTATACTCATATGTACCTTTATTGTCGCATTATGTCTTTTTGCCCTTATCTTCAATGATTCAAGTTTTCTCGTGTTAATGTCATACGCATGAATCTCAAGTGAATTACGGTACAATGAGGCAAGAGCCAGACTTTTCCCTCCGCTTCCGGCACAGTAGTCAAGAATTATGTTTCCCAGTTTTCCAGTGAGTTTGGCAACAAGTTGGCTGGAGGCATCCTGAACATGTGCAAAGCCTTCCCTGACAGCGGAGGAGTAACGAGTTCCTGGAGATGCAAGTAGCGCAGTTTCAGGCACATAATCCTGGGCATCAAAACCCTCGCTATAAAGTAGAGATTTGAGTTTTTCCCGGGAAATTTTAATGAAGTTGGTGCACAGCGTGGTTTCAGGTTCTGTGTTTATTATTCTCAGAAACTCCCTCTTCTCCTGAAGAATGTGCGCGAGAGAATTACTTAATGACTCTCGAATTTCCAGCAATTTATCCTGAGGGATATCAGCCTGAAGTTTGAGTCTGCCGGTGGATAAGGCAACATAATTTTCTGGCTTATAAGGAAGATTGTTTTTCCTGAGCAAATATGAATAGTATTTCTGATATCTTACCACATCATGCACAATTTTTGCCACCGCATCTCTCTCCTCCTGGCTCAGATGACTGCGGGGAAGCACATCTCTCATGCATCTTGCCATATTGCCCTTTCGAAAATATTTGCGTAGTACTGCTACTGCGGTTCTTTCAATTCTATCCATCTTTTTCAGCATTATACTCTTCCTAAAAATAGTTTATCCCTCGCGCTTCTCTATTTTTATAACGCTTCCGGTTCTCACGGGATAATACTTCTCAGGATATTTTCTGGCAGTATAATTTTTTGCTCTCTCTCCACTGCAATGCGCCGGAGAGATGAACTCTGCAATTTTCGCAAGGTTATCTAATACGTGACGTGGGGGGGAATGAAAACCACCTATTACAAGATACACCTTCTCCTTAGTAATATCCTTCAGTTTCTCTGTTAGAATGTCGGCACCCGGATGGCTGCAACCAACGATAACCACAAGCCCCACACCATCTACAAGAATTCCCAAAGCCTGCTCCTGAATTGCGCCTATGGGTCCGCTACTCCAAACATCTGAGGCTAATTTACTTTCTTCATTCACAACTTTTATTTTGAACCCATGAGTTCTGAGAAAATCACACCTCTGAGTGGGTACATAGAGTGTAATGCCAGGATTTATGGAGGCTATCATTGGAAAACCACCATAATGGTCACTATGACAGTGACTTAGAAACGCAAAATCTAAGGGAGAGAGATTGATGCCCATCTGTGATGCATTGTACCTTAGCACCGAACCTTCGCTGTCTGCATCAAATATTATTCTCCATTTTTCCGATTCAAGGAGCACACTCCAGCCCCACAGATTTTTCAATCCCTCTGCGGGTTCGTTATCGTTTAAAATGGTTAACTTAAGATGTTTGACCATGTTTGTTTCATAACTTCATGGAATTTAAAGATAATGGAAAACTTTATTACTGGCCATTCAATCCTCGTTTAGGTGAGCCTAATGAATATTGTCTTTGGACCAGTCCCCTCTCGAAGATTAGGGATGAGTCTTGGTGTGAACAATATACCTGATAAAGTATGCTCCTACGCATGTGTTTATTGTCAGATTGGAAGAACTCTAAAAATGGAAGTGGAACCTAGGGAGTTTTATTCCCCCGATTTGGTGGTAAGCAGTGTTGTGAGTAAACTTTATAGTCTCCAAAAATTACCAGATTATGTTACCTTCGTGCCTGATGGTGAGCCCACATTGGACATAAATCTTGGAAAAGAAATTGAGGAGATAAAAGATAAAATATCCGATGTGAAACTCGCAGTTATCACAAACTCGTCACTTTTGTGGAGGGAGGAGGTGCGAACTCGTCTTCTAAAAGCGGATTTTGTTTCCTTAAAGGTGGATTCCTGCAGTGAGCATCTCTGGAGAAAAATAGATAGACCTCACAAATCTCTGAAACTTGAGAAGATATTGCAGGGGATAAGGGATTTCTCGAAGGAGTTCTCAGGAATTGTTGTTACCGAAACAATGCTTATAGGGGGTGTGGATTATAGTGAGGAGTTTGAGAAATTGGCTGAATACCTTACCCAGGTGAAACCACATATAGCATATCTTGGAGTTCCAACGAGACCCCCTTGGGAGCACTGGGTTCGACAACCTTCTGCAGAAACTATTGCTAAGGCATATAATTTACTCACATCTCATGGACTTAAGGTAGAGTATCTTATTGGCTATGAAGGAAATCAGTTTGTGGGTGGAGGAAATATAGAGGAGGATATTCTTGCAATAACCTCTGTGCATCCTATGCGCAGAGATGCTGTGGAGAAGATGCTTAAAGATGCAGGGGCTTCTTGGGATGTGGTAGAGAAATTAATAGACGAGGGAAAATTGTTAGTTGTAACCTATGAGGGAAAGGAGTTCTTCATAAGAAGCATGGAAAGTTGGAAAAAATAAGTTATATCCTGTGCCTTTCCCGACATTCCATTATGTAATTTATAGTGTTCTCTGCTATATCTGCAGAGTATTCACCAAGTCTCCTTATACTCTCAGATATGTATGCCAAGGATATGGCCTGAGAGCCACCCTTCTTGCTAGCAAGTGTAAGTATCCCCTTACACATAGGTATGAGAGCATCTACCATTCCTATGGTTTCGTTTGCCTCTGAGAGGCTTTTTGAAAAGAAACAGGTCATAGCCTTTTCAAAAATTTTAATTGCGTACTCCTCAGCACTTTTTATTTCCTCGGTCCCCTTAGAATCATCATATCCATTCTGAAGTAGAATTCTTATACTCTTGGCAATCCTCACTGCATGGTCGCCAATTCTCTCTATATATCTACTTAAAACAAAACTGTGAAGTGCAAGGGATACACTCATCTCTTCGTTATCCTCTTGGGGATTGTCTCTAAGCATAAGGTACTCTCTGGCTATTAACCAGTACAGGCGGTCCACCTCATAATCCCTAGCAATAACATCCTCAAGGAGTTCACAATCTTGATTTTGCAGGGAAAGTATAGCATCTCTGTGCATCTCTCTGCCTATTTCATACATTCTCTTCAATGCCTTCAGTAATGGAATTTCCCGCGGGTTTAAAAGATCCTTTACTAAGATAGAATCTCTTTTCTCTTCCACGATCTCTACACCTATTGCAATATTGGTAAAGTTTCTAACCTCCCTCTTGAGAACTGGGGAAAGGAAGTCTCGTGATTTTATCTCTATTTCTGAGAAACCGGTCATGTATGCGCCTACAAGAGCCCTGAAAAGTGAGCCAGACGGGGTATTGTAGGTTACCTCTATTACTTTTTTTGAAGATTTGCGTATACCTGCAGAACCCGGAAAAATAATCAAGGAACCGTCCCTTTTTTGAAAAATCATCACAGAATCATTTTTATGGAGATTGTTCTTTAGAATCCACTCCTTGGGCAATGAAACTATATATGTAGACCCACCGGTTACCTGTATTTTTCTACTCTCCATAAAACATGATAGGTTTCGCATATATAAACTTTCTATTCAATAAATAGGCCTATATAGAAAAACTATTGGTAAAAGGAACAATTATTTTATCAGGGATTTATTTAACCCCATGCTTTCCGATGGTGAGATACTACGTCTCATGGAGAGAGGTGATATAGATATAAAACCATTCGAGGAAAAAAATCTCACACCAAACGGCTATGATTTAAGAGTTGGAGAAATTATGATTCCTTCTCTCGAAATATATACAAAG
>WALG01000023.1 GCA_015522955.1 DHVE2 group archaeon | reverse complement strand
GTAATGCCAGGATTCGTGGATCCGCACACACATCTCATCTTTGCCGGAAGCAGAGAAGACGAATTATATATGAAATTGCAGGGCAAGACTTATCTTGAGATTTTGAAGATGGGTGGAGGTATACTGCGTACAGTAAAGGCAACGAGAAAAGCAACATTTCAAGAACTTATAGAAAGCGCGGAAAAAAGATTAGATTATATGCTACGCAATGGTACCACAACTGCAGAGGCAAAGAGCGGTTATGGGCTGAATTTAGAGAATGAAAAAAAGATGCTTCGCGTGATTAATGAGATAGAGCATCCCGTGGAACTTGTACCCACATTCCTGGGTGCACATGCGCTACCTCCGGAGTTTCAGCACACTGGAGAGTTTATAGAGTATATGAAAAAAGAGGTGATACCTGAGATAAAAGACCTTGCAAAATTCATAGACATATTCTGCGAAAAGGGCGTTTTCAGTGAGTCCGAATCAAAAGAGTATCTTTTAGAGGGAAAAAAATACGGGCTAACGCCCAAAATACATGCGGATGAGATATGCGATATAGGATGCACCCGTGTGGCTGTGGATGTGGGTGCCATCTCCGCAGACCATCTTGTTAAGACCTCTGAAGAGAGCATTGATTACATGAGCAAGAGTAATATTATCGCAGTTCTGCTTCCCGGCACACCCTACATGCTTCTCAGCAAAGAATATGCGCCTGCAAGAAAATTTATTGAGCATGGCATCCCGGTGGCACTGGCAACAGACCTGAATCCCAACTGTTACACAGAAAGTATGCAAATGGTTATATCTCTCGCAATTACACAAATGAGGATGCTACCTGAAGAGGCAATTGCAGCAAGTACCATCAATGCTGCGGCGGCTCTGGAACTGCAGGATAGAATAGGTTCCATAGAACCTGGAAAACAGGCTGACATTGTAATTCTGGATGCTCCCAATTATATGCATCTTGGTTATCATTTTGGAGTGAACCTGGTTGAAAAGGTGATAAAGAAAGGACGCATCGTTTATTCCAGATAACTGGAGGCAGTGGTGAGTTTCTCATATCCACTATCTGTGATTAGATAGGTATCTGAGTTGCGAAATCCACCCATGCCTGGAATGTATATCCCTGGCTCCACGGTGACAACCATACCACTTCTTAACTTTTCTTTTGAAGTGTGCACAAGATATGGTGCCTCATGAACATCCAATCCCAGCCCATGGCCTGTTCTGTGGGGAAAATACCTTCCATAGTTCGCATCCTCTATGACCTCTCTGGCAATTCTGTCTATCTCTGCAGCGGATGCTCCCGGCTTCAAAGCCTTCTCTGCTTCCCTCTGAGATTCCAAGGCCACCTCAAGAATTCTGAGATGCGGGTGCTTTGAAGAATGTACAAAAAACGTTCTTTCACATTCTGCGCGATAGCCAAGGAGCGCCACCTGACGACTGTGAATTACAACATCGCCCCTTTCAAGTTTTCGGGAGGTGGAGTGCACATGGGGCATGGTGCTTCTTTCAGGGCCGGAGGGACTCATGGAGAAAAGCGATACCATGACATCCCCATGCTCCTTAGATGCCTGCTTTAGAATTGCAAAGTTTCCAATGGCATCTATCTCTATCTCGCTTATATTTGGGGCGGCATGACCTATACTTTCTTCAACACCCTGGGACACCAGTTTTGCAGCCGCTCGAATTAGAGATATCTCATCTTCATCCTTTATTATTCTCATATTTCTTATTACCTGAGAGATATCAAAGCATTTCCCATATTTCTCGATTTTTCTGAAATATTCAACTGGTATTTTGCTCATCTCCACCCCTATACCAGCCTCGCTTCTTTCTATGTTTTTAAGGAGCGAGAGAAGTATATTCCAGGGGTTCTCTTCTTTGCTACCGGGGACCTCAGAATAGGCAAGCACCTTTGCTCCCGTATTTTGCGCATGTTGCTTTTCCAGTTCAGGAACTATTAGAAAGGTCTCCTCTTTACTTATAAGTGTGATTATGGGTCTAGAATATGAGATGGTAAGAAATCCAGTAAAATAGTACTGGTTCATGGGGTCTATAAGCACCACATATTGTATATCTTTAGATTCCATATACTCCCTGAGATGATTCACTCTCTGCTCATACTTCATAAACTCCAAAAAGCGTATGCTATATAATTCATTATCGCTGCAAACATTATTTTTATATCTTTTTCATGCCCTTCTGTGAAAAGGATATTTAAGGATTACCAAGAGTACGCTGAGTATTTCCTGAGACTCATCGAGATAGAGAGAAAAGAAGAGATGAAGACCCAGATGATGGAGATTCGAGCCCTTAGTGGAAAAAAGAGAGAACGATTGGGCAGGGCAATACTGAACCTCAGAGGCAGAAATGCTGGACGCGGACTTGGTGGTACCTACCTCATCAAATTTTATCGCAAGAGCATGCCGGAAACAGAGATTACCGTTGGAGACGTGGTTCTTCTTTCACAGAAAACGGTGAGTCCCAGAAATCCTCAGGGTACCGTATATGAAAAGGGGAAAAACTATATTCTCGTTTCTTTTTCAACCAGACCACCGCCCTTTCTTTATGGTCGGGGAATAAGAATGGACCTCTATGTGAGTGATGTGACCTTTCAGCGAATGAAGGAGGCGGTGAACATTCTAAAGGATAGGATAGACCTGCATCCACTTCTCTTAGGAAAAAAGATGCCAAAGATTCAAAAAATCCCGGAAATGAGAGTGGAGAGCAATCTCAATAGTTCTCAGAGAGAGGCAGTTATACGCACTCTAGGCGCAGAGGAAATCTTCTTGATCCACGGACCTCCTGGAACAGGAAAAACCACCACGCTGGTAGAAAGCATCGTGCAGCATGTTAAGCGTGAAATGAGAGTGCTTGCCACTGCAGATTCCAATGTGGCGGTGGATAACCTAGTCGAAAAACTCGCTGGACGGGTAAAAGTGGTGAGAGTGGGAAACCCTGCAAGGGTTACAAAAACCCTTAGAGAGCATACACTTGACTATCTTGTGCAATCTCTGCCAGAATATAAGGCAGCACAGAAATTATGGGACAAGATTGATTCGTTGCTAGGAGAAAGAGACAAATATACCAGACCAACACAGCAATGGCGCAGAGGTTTGGGTGACGATGAGATTGCCTATCTTGCTCGTGCAGGAAAGAGTCTCCGTGGTATTCCAGTGACAATGATGAGAAGCATGGCCAGATGGCTGGAGATGCAGAGAGAGATTGATGACCTATTCCAAAAAGCGAAAAATTATGAAAAAAGGGCAATGGAAAGAATACTTAAAGATGCAGATGTCATATGCACCACAAACTCCACTGCGGGTAGCGATATTCTTGCATCTCTCACGTTTCCAGTGGTTTTTATAGATGAAGCAACCCAGAGTACCGAGGTATCTTCGCTTATTCCCATTGTGCGAACTCGAAAAATCATCATGGCAGGAGACCATAAACAGCTGCCTCCCACCGTTATGAGTCATAAGGCAAAATCTCTACAATACACACTGTTTGAAAGGATGCTTGATGTATATGGCCCTAAAATCCGCCATGTACTCACAACTCAATACCGGATGAACCAGGAAATTATGAATTTCCCCAATATTGAATTTTATGGAGGCATATTAAAGGCAGATGAAAGTGTGAAAAACATAACCCTTCACGACCTGAAACTCAAATTTGAGGAGATAAATGCCGAGATGTATAAACTTCTACGTCCCGATAAGCCGGTTATCTTTATCGACACTCAGAGCAAATTTAGAGAGGAGCAGAGGAGGGGCTCTACATCATATATGAACCGAGGAGAGGCAAATCTCATTGCCAAGATAGCCAAGGAACTGCTACGCATTGGACTTAACATTAGTAACTTGGGGATAATCACTCCCTACGACGACCAGGTGGATCTGCTGCGTTCAATGCTTCCCCAAGTAGAGGTAAAATCCGTGGATGGCTTTCAGGGAAGAGAGAAAGAAGTAATAATAATCTCATTTGTAAGGTCAAACTCACAGGGAGATACGGGATTTCTCTCTGATGCTCGTCGTCTCAACGTCTCTCTCACACGCGCAAAGAGAAAACTTGTAATGGTAGGAGATTCTTCAACACTCAAAAATGAGAGGCATTTCCAGGATTTACTCAACTTTCTCCAGGAGAGGAGAAATGTTTTAATCCTGGGTCGAGATGTGGATATTAATGTTCAACCCTGAAGAATATGATTCCTGGTATGCTCGTCACTCCGATATTTACCGTGCGGAACTGGAAACTCTGAGAGAGATAGTTGAAAAATATCCCTCTCCCAAACTTGAAATAGGTGTAGGTACCGGGAGATTCGCCTCACAATTAGGCATAGACTATGGTATAGATCCAGACGAGGCAATGCTACAATATGCCCGGAGAAGAGGTGTGAAAGGAATAAAGGGAGTAGGCGAGTTTTTGCCATTTGAAAACGAGTATTTCTATGCGGTTGTGATAGTGACCACACTCCCCTTTTTCAAAGAGGTAGAAAAGGTAATAAAAGAGGCATATCGTGTACTAAAATCCAATGGTGGATTAATAATTGGATTTATTCCCAAGGATAGTTATTTTGGAAGAAAATATACTGAGATGGGAAAGAGAGGAGATAAGCGATTCTCAAACGCGCATTTCTTCACCATGGAAGAGGTGGAAAAACTCCTGGAAGACTATTTTTACATAGTGCGGGTGAGAAGCACATTGCTTGGCGAGAATGTGAATCTAAGGGTAATTGATGGATTTCGAGAAGATGCAAGTTTTGTTGTGGTGGAGGGAAGAAAGATAGAGTAAAGAATATCCATGCCTCTTACAAAGGCGTTAATTTAATATTTAAATTCCATATAACCCTAGGCGGGTGTAGTCTAGTGGTCAGGACGGGGGCTTCCCAAGCCTCTGACCCGGGTTCGAATCCCGGTACCCGCACTATGCTCCAAATTTTTCTGCACGATTTGTGAGGTTTAACACTATATTCATAAGATCCGAGCCCTTTATACGCAGAGAACCTCGAGCGCAGGATACTTCATTGAATTCTTTGCCTTCTTTTCTGGCATCCGAAGCATAGAGCATTATGGGTACAGGATCTCCACTATGATCTCCCACGGTGCATGGAGTGCTGTGATCCGCGGTAACTACCAACACAGTGTCCTCAGGCATAATTTCCATAAGGTAGCCAATTGCATCATCTATGCGCTCAATAACTTCCACCTTTTTCCTAGGTAGCATATCGTGACCCGCAATGTCCGTGGCCTTTATATTGACAAGCACAAACTCATGAGTGTTGAGAGATTTTACTGCATGCTCAAATTTACCACGCATATCCGTATCGTAACTTCCCGTGGCCCCGGAGAAATCTACAGGCTCCATACCTGCAAGTTTGCATATGCCCCTTATTAGAGGAGCGCCTACCACACAAGCACCCTTCATTCCATACTTTTTCTCGAATTTTTCAAGATGGGGAACCATACCAGCACCCCTTGGAAGGAGAATATTGGCTGGCTTGAGGCCATTCTTTTTCCTTTCAATATTCACTGGATGATTTTCTAAGATTTTGTGTGCTCTTACCACAAACTCATTTAGCAACCTGGCAGTTTTTTCTGCATCTTTACTCAGGGGCTTTGCCAGATGAATTCTCTTTCCTGTACCATGGGGATCCACATCGCTTACTTTGGAACTTAATCCTGCACCTCGCATTATCAGCGCTGCTCTATGCTCCACTCCCTCCTTAACATAGAAAGTTACATCTTCGATTTTAATACCATTTATTGCTTCCACAAGTTCGTGGGTGCCTTCCTTTATTCTTCCAGCCCTTCGGTCAAGAACAACAAGGTTCTCATCCACGGTGGAGAAGTTACACCTGAACGCAATATCCCCCGGCTCCAGGTCCATATCAAGTCCTGCAGCCTCGAAGGGACCACGTCCAGTGTAAACTTCATAGGGATTATAACCAAGAAGATTGAGATGTGAAGTATCGCTTCCAGCCCTTATGCCAGGCGCAATGGGGTCCATGAGTCCAACCATACTTCTCTTTGCCAGAGAGTCGAGATGCGGCGTGCTTGCATACTGCAGAGGAGTCAGCCCATCTAGTTCAGGATTTCCCCTATCGCCGAGACCATCTAAAATCACGAGTATTGCCTTTCTTTGTTGCATGGATGATTATCTCCCTAACCCATATTAACTTTATCTATTTACAACGGGAAATCATTCAGTGCTTTTGTGCACCGCTTTTAATTTTGATTCCATGGTTGCCTCCTTATCGATACGATGGTCTATTTTCAAATTTACTATAACACGCTGAGCACCGGCCCTGAACATGGCTTCCTCACCCTTTTTTACAGCAGTGAAGATTTCATCCAAGGTACTGGCCTCCAAAATCGTGCTCATGGGAGTGAGCATGGTTTTTATTCTGGTACTCTTTATGGCCTCAAAAGCAGTTTTGACAAAACGGGACACGCTTGTTCCCTCGCCTAGGGGTGTTAATGTTACCTCTGCTATGATCATGGATATTGCATTTCCCGCATTAAATTTAAATCTTTTTGTCCCATATATGGACTGTGTTCCTGAGCCATCCGCTTCTCAGAGATGATTCCGTGGAAAAAAGAGAGTACCAGGTAAACATAGCCCGCAGTGCACTCCAGGGCAACACTCTTGTCGTGCTTCCCACAGGTCTGGGCAAAACAATTATAGCAATCCTGCTCATGGTGGAGGTTCTGCATCGCAAGGGAGGCAAGATACTTTTTTTGGCACCCACAAAACCTCTTGTGGAGCAGCATGTGAGGAGCATAAAAAGCATCACAAAGATTGAGAATGTTGCCCTCCTTACAGGTGAAGTTCGCAAAAATATGAGAAAAGAGGCAATAAAAGAGGCAATAATTATAGTTTCCACACCTCAGGTAATACAGAATGATGTCATATCCGGGGATATTTCTTTGAAAGATTTCTCTCTTATTATTTTTGATGAGGCTCATCGCGCTGTTGGAAACTACGCTTATGTTTACATTGCCAAAGAGTATCGCAGGAGCAGAGATGACCATCTCATTCTGGGCATAACCGCGTCTCCCGGCGGCAATGAGGAGAAAATAATGGAAATTGTGGAGAATCTGGGCATAGAGAATGTGGAGATTCGCACCACTGACGATGAAGATGTAAAGCCCTACGTAAAGGGGTTCAGAATAAGATGGGTCGAACTGCCCATGCCTGATGAGATAAAGAATCTGCACCACTCTCTTCGAGAACTTTACGATTCAGTAATCTCACAGTTAAGAAAATTTGGACTGTTTCCCACGCTCAAAAGAGTAACACGCGGGGATTTGCTCAGGGCCCAGAAACAGGTGCAGATGGAAATCCAGGAGGGAAAAAGTGAATATTATCAGGCTGTTATGCTCATAACCCAGGCAATAAAGGTAGATTACGCCTTAGAATATTTAGAGACACAGGGGTTTGAAGCCTGTTACAATTATCTGGAGAAGATAATTGAGGAGGGAAACTCCAGGGGCGGGAGTAAGGCAGCAAGAATGCTGATACGTGATAAAAAATTCATAGATGCGTTCAAACTTGCCAGAGAACTTATAGGGAGAAGAGAGGAGATAGAGAACCCAAAACTCAACGCTCTCCGTGTCATTGTGAGAAAGGAACTTTCGGCGAATCCAGATTCCAGAATAATTGTGTTCACTCATTTCCGTGAGACCTCAGTGCTCGTGGCCGATGCTCTTAAAGATGTGCCCAACGCGAGACCTATACGATTTGTAGGTCAGGCAAACAAGGGCGAGGATAAGGGACTGAAACAGAAGGAGCAGGTTGAGATTATAAAGAAGTTCAGGGAGGGGGAGCACAATATCCTCGTTGCAACCTCTGTGGCGGAGGAGGGTCTGGATATCCCAGCAACGGATACAGTGATATTTTATGAACCTGTACCCTCCGAGATACGGAGCATACAGAGGCGGGGCAGAACAGGAAGAACTAAGATGGGTAAGGTGGTGATTCTAACTATTAAGGGCACCCGAGACACTGCGTATCTCTGGTCCTCGCGTAACAAAGAGAAAAAAATGAAAAATGAACTTCTCTGGTTGCGAATGCTTCTCCAAGATAAACTTAATAAAATGCCATCCCGGAGAATTTTTAACGAAGTTGAGGAAAATCTCCCGCCGGGAAGGGAGGAAAAAAAAGAAAAGGCATCTTCCGCTCCCAGAAAAGGACAGTTAACCCTTGTGGATTTTGAGGAGGTGAAAATTAAAATTTATGTGGACCATAGAGAGTTCAGAAGCCAAGTGGTCAAAGAGTTAGCAAGGAATTTCACTGTAGTACCCGTACAACTCGATGTTGGAGATTATCTCATCTCATCGAGAATCGTGGTGGAGAGAAAGAGTACAGAGGATTTTCTTGAATCCATAAAAGATGGTCGGCTTTTTGAACAACTTGTGAGTATGCGTAAAAATTATGAATCTCCCGTGCTGATTATTGAGGGTGAGAACCTTTTTTCGAGAGGATTTCACGAAAACGCAATCTATGGAGCATTGGCATCCATAATAGGCGATTACCGCATACCTGTGATATTCACACGAAATCCCCGGGAAACTGCAAAGTTTATATCCTCACTGATACGCAGAGAGTACTCACCTCGAAAAGAGGTTGCTCTGCGCAAGATGAGAGGAGCCATGAGCGAGGAGGAGAGGCAGAGATACATAATAGAATCTCTCCCCAGCGTTTCTGCCACTCTATCAAAGCGGCTCCTTGAGCATTTCGGAAGCGTGAGAGATGTTATAAACGCTGAGGTGGGTGAATTAATACAGGTAAAAGGTATAGGGAGAAAAACGGCGGAGGAGATTCACCATATTGTAAACAAGAGATACGAGAAAAAGGAATCTGCATAATGGAGGTACGATAGATGGATGAAGCGAACATTAAAAGATTTCGTGATTTGCCAAAGAATGCCAGACGCTACATTCTCCTCCATACCATAGGCTCACCGCTCATGGTAGGTGATTATATTGTGCTCGTGTATCTTATCCTGAGCGGCTATAGAATAATAAGTGTGGGCGCTCTTTTTACGGTGATAAACTTCCTTGAGATTTTACTTCCAGCGATTGTTGGGAGATTTTTTGATAGAAAAATCAGTGCAAAGGTAGCCATGAGTCTCATCTATTCCCTCGAAGGGATTGCATATTTTCTCTTCTATCTGGTTCCTGACACGGGAGGATGGGTTTTTCTCGTTCTTGGTGTATTCGTTATGAAATTTGCAACCATATTTTACCCAATATTTCCTACATATGAGCACTATGTTTACCCTGAAAAAATAAGAGAGAAGGCAATGATATACCATCTTATGGTTCCCGAATATGTGCAGATTGTAGCCTTTCCAGTGTTTGGCTTTTTTCTCACGTATTTATTCCCTACAATTTCCGCATACAGAGACACTCTGCTCCTCATCGGTGCAGGCTCTTTCTTAATGCTTCCCTATATTTTTTACGCAATAGAGGATATCAGAGAGGAGAAAATTCACATAGAGAAAGAAAAATTCAAATTTTTAATACCCAAGAATTTTCTCACACTATTTCTGATTGAAGATGCATTGATAATTGCAGAATCCATGCTACCTCTAATCACACTTACCTACTTTGTGATTTTCATCCTAAAACAGAGTTTCTTTGTACTCATGCTTCTTGAGGTTATAAACTCCGCAGTTACGATTCTCAGCGGGCATTACCTAAAAAACAGAGAGGTCAGCAAACGGAGCATGCTCATTGGAGGCGTTATTTTATTTGCCATTGTTAACATATTCTACATCATAGCAGCCTGGAAAATGAGCCTAATTTTCCTCGTGATAGCAATTATACTACAAACTCTGGGGAATATATTCTGGTTTCCTGTGCACAGGACCATGCTTTTTAACACAATTCCCAAGGAAAAAAGAGGTGCGTTTTTTGGAAGCATGTCCTCTATATTCAGGCTCTCAACAGCAGCCGCCCCCTTTGTTAGTGTGGCTTTGATCTCCTTGTGGGTGTATCTCCCTTTTATAATTGCGGGATTTCTGTACTTTGCTGCAGGCATGGGATACTATGCAATCACAAAGCAATGACTCTGAAAACCTGAGAAAAATTTTTAAATATTCCCCCAATGTCCTTCCAAGCCGGGGTAGCCAAGTGGACTACGGCGCCAGCCTTGAGAGCTGGTCCCCATACGGGGGCGGGAGTTCGAATCTCCCCCCCGGCGCCTGGTGAGCCTTTGTTTTTCTTGTTTTGCCATGATTCGGATATTTGATTTTGTTTTAAAACATTTGAAGTTTTACCCTAAAATAAAAGTTAGAACTTGCCAAGAACCCATTTATCTCCTGGACCTATTTTATTGTTTATCCATCCTCACTAAATGTTATGAAGTTAACGTTTTCATTCTTTTTCCTTCAGCATTACCTCCCGGAGATTTTAACTCTCCATGAGGCATATCTTCCATTCTTCACCTGATATGGAGTCCATATCTCGCTCAAAACACCATTCTTCTCAACAAAGTAGTACTGGGTGCCTGCAACAAGGTGGTCGCTTATTACCACTTTACCCCAGGAAGAGTTGTAGCAGAAATAGGTAACATTGTATCCCGTGGTATTTGGTTTCAGGAACGGATATTCTTCCCGAGTCAGGTTAAAATGAATTTGCAATGTGTAATAGGTAATATTTTCCAGAATATTACGGTAGTAATCCTCCTGTGCTACTGTTATGGTTACACCATAAGGTATTTCGCTTGCGGTCCAATAAGATACGTTCAAGTAAAGCTGCGAAGAGATTGTGAAATTCTCAGTATTGAAAGCATATTTAACTTCCTGCCAATCTTCCATATAGTTCCTATAAACTCTTTTGTAATGTGCTCCGTTATTTAATGGATTCTTCTGTGGAGCTACAGCTGTATCAAAGTACGCGCCATTTAGCGGTATCGCTTTTAAAGCATTCAATGTGTATGTTATATTTCCCACATACTTGGTAGAATTAACTATGGAATTAAGAATGAGCTGCCCCCTCGTGCCATTATAACCCAAGAAGTATATAGGATATACTTCCATTAATATGCCATCCATATTCATTTCCCATTCATAGCTCTTTAGGTACTCTTTCTCCCAGTACTTAGCGAGTGGCGTAGAATTTAGAATTGTTGC